>DASVMB010000567.1:0-2063 GCA_036384575.1 Bacillota bacterium | reverse complement strand
GTTGGCTTGAAATTCAATACTGACGAAGGCATGAATCAAGGCAGTCAGCCCGCCGAAGAAGGCGCCGAAAAGTACTCCGATCCAAGGGTTACCTGTCAGATAAGAACCATAGACGCCAAAAAAGGCTCCGAAGAGTAAGATGCCTTCCAGGCCAATATTGACCACCCCGGACCTTTCAGAGAAAACCCCGCCCAAAGCGGCAAAAGTCAGCGGGGTAGCCGCCCGTAAGGTGGAGGCGATAACGAAGGCAATGATTCCAAGGACGAAACTTAAATCCATCGTTCAAACCCCCTTTCCTGTTGTGGCCGGTGCGGCTGTTTTCGTACGATGACCGATCTTGGGCAGATGGAACTTTTTCAAGGCGTAATCCGCCGAGACAAAGAAGATGATGAGGGCCTGAATGACTCCGATCAAATCTTTGGGAATCCCGGCAACGCTCTGCATTTGAAGGGCGCCGCTGTTCATGGCGCCAAAAAGCAGCGCTCCGAAAAGCACCCCCACCGGATGGTTGTTGCCAAGTAATGCCACGGCAATTCCGTCAAAGCCATAACCGGGGAAGCCAAAAAGGTCATTGAAACGATACTGGATTCCCTGAATCTGCAACGCTCCGGCCAGACCCGCCAAGCCGCCGCTGATTGCCATCGCCAGCACCATATTTTTGGTAACGCTGATCCCGGCATACCGGGAGGCTTCATTATTCAAACCCACCGCCCGGATTTCAAATCCCCACTTGGTTTTCCATAATAACAGGTATATCAAGAGAATACAGAATAATGCCACGAAGATTCCGGTATTGACCCGTGAAGGGGGCAGAAATCGGGTTAGTTGGGCCGACTCGCTGATGGTCCGGGTTACCGGCGAGGTGCCCGGTGGGGCGATTAACGGATGATTTACCAGATATCCGGTAAAGTGCAGCGCCATGTAATTCATCATAATGGTGGTGATGACCTCATGCGCTCCGTATTTGGCCTTAAAGAAACCGGGAATCCCACCCCAGATGCATCCGGCTAAAACTCCGGAAAGCATGGTTAGAGGTATATGAATCCAGGCCGGTAGGTTGGTAAAGGCTGCTCCAATCCAGGCGGCGGCGATCATTCCCATGACATACTGACCTTCGGCTCCGATGTTGAACAGGCCGCAACGGAAAGCGACAGCGATGCTCAAACCGGTAAGAATTAACGGTGAGACATAGACAAGGGTTTCACCGAACTTGGTTGCACTGCCGAACGCCCCGTTAATCAGGTGCCAATAGGCAACGATAGGGTTCGATCCCAACCAGGAAATGATGAAGAACCCGACAAACAACGCGAAGAACAAAGTGATAAAAGGAAAAACCAATTTACCCAGGTACTTTTTGAGTGCTTCCCAAATCGCTGAAGCAGTCATTGGTTAACCGCCCCCTTATTTGAACCGAACCGTAGTCCGCCGGTCATCATCAGGCCGAGCTGTTCCTCGGTGGCGGCTTCACGGGGGAGAATTCCGACGATCTCACCTTCATAGATTACAGCGATCCGATCGGCCAAAGCTAAAATCTCATCCAATTCCAGCGAGAACAAGAGGATGGCCGTGCCCCGATCGCGTTCGGCAACGATCTGCTTATGAACGAATTCGATGGCTCCTACATCCAACCCCCGTGTGGGCTGGGCTACGATTAACGCCTTGGGATTACGGCGAATCTCCCGGGCGACTACTGCTTTTTGTTGATTGCCTCCGGAGAGTGATGCCATAGGGACTGTAGAGTTTGGAGTCCGGATATCGAATTCCCGGATCAACACATCGGCATAACTCAAGGCCTTCTTTTGTTTGAGAAATCCCGATTGGGAAAAATCAACATCCCGGTAACTCTCAAGAATTAAATTTTCCCATATCGAAAAGTCCAGCACCAAACCACGTTTCTGTCGATCCTCCGGGATATGGGCAATGCCGGCTTCGATAACCTCTTTCGGAGTCCGGTTGGTCAGTTCCCGGTTTTCGAGGAAAAAATGACCTGCCGATGCCTGTCTTAGTCCGGTTAAAATTTCAATCAGCTCCGTCTGACCGTTGCCGTCGACACCGGCTATAGC
>DASVMB010000566.1:0-6565 GCA_036384575.1 Bacillota bacterium | reverse complement strand
GACTTTTCGGCAAGGGCTACATTCTCCTCCACCTGCTCCATCGAGCTCATCCCACTGAGCACCGTTGCAACCTCGGGTTGATCCCAGAGCCACGCCAGGGCCCACCCTACCGGCGTACGCTTTTGAGCGGCGCTGTCCCAGATTGCCTGGACCGGCCGGGGCGGAGCAGTTAACTTGCCGCCCAGCAGCGGTTCCATAATGACCACAGGAATTCCTTTTGAGGCCGCGTACTTTAAACCCGCAATTCCGGCTTGATTCTCCACGTCCATATAGTTATACTGGATTTGAGCGAGCGCCCAATGGTCATAGCCGTCGACGATCGAGCGGAATACCTCCGGACCATGGTGGAAGGAGAACCCCAGATGGCTGAAGCGCCCGGCCGCAATGGCCTTTTCCGCCCATTCAAGCACCCCTAGATCACGGAGTTTGGGCCATCTTTCACCGTCCAAAGAATGAAGCAGGTAAAAATCCAGATGATCCACTTGTAACCTTTTCATCTGCTCATCAAGATATTTATCGAAATCTGCCGCGGTCTGAATTAGCCAGCTCGGCATCTTGGTCGTAAGCTTGACCTTATCCCGGTAACCGTCTTTTAGTGCGCTTCCGAGAAAAACTTCACTGGCGCCGTCGTGATATGGATAGGCCGTATCAACATAATTCACACCCCGGTCAATGGCGTAACGCACCATCCTGGTTGCTTGCGCTTCATCGATCTTGCCACCTTCAAGCGGAAGCCGCATCGCCCCGAAACCAAGGGCGGAAACCTGAAACCCTGATTTTCCGAAAGGCCGGTATTGCATCGTTATCTTCCTCCATTTCTATTTCATCGAATTCCCTACTCACTTCAACTTTTACGGGTTGATCGATTCGTGAATGCAACACAAAAAAATGCTGATCACAGGGCTAAAGGAAGCTTTCGGAGACAGGCTCCGGACGAGCGGCGAAAACGCCGGGCTTCACCTGATGGTGGAATTTTTAGATTGTTCCTTTACGCCGCCCGATCTTGAAAGGCTAAAAAACATGAGGGTCATCGTGGATTGGGTAGAGGATTATGCTTCCTGTCTTTTGTGTGTTTCGTTGTAAATAAAATGGGCTTAGCCGAAAACTTTCTTGAGCAGTTTCAGCTTGTTCCGGTACGGGGGATACCGTAGTTCGATATCCACCAGGTTGGACTTCTTCAGGATGCTTTTTTCATGGGTAAAGGTGGTGAAACTCGCCCGGCCGTGATAACCGCCCATGCCGCTCTCCCCGACTCCGCCGAAGGGCATGTACGAAGTAGCCAAGTGAACGATGGTGTCGTTGATGCAGCCGCCTCCAAAGGAGATGCTCTTTAGAATCCGCTCCTGATGGCGGCGGTTGCTCGAGAAGAAATAGAGCGCCAACGGCTTGGGCCTGCTGTTTACATCGCGCACAACCTCCGCTAAATCTTCATAAGTAAGAACCGGTAAGAGCGGCCCGAAGATCTCTTCCTGCATGATCGGGTCTTCCCAGGTAATTCCGTCGATGATCGTCGGCGCAATCTGCAAGGTTGTTTCATCAAATTGACCGCCGGCAACGATCTTCCCCTGCCGCATCAAACCCTGCAGCCGGTGGAAGTGTTTCTCGTTGACGATCCGCGGCAGATCGGACTCCGGCCCGAAGGAATCGTCCCCGTAAAAGTCCCGGATATAACGGGCCATCTTGCCCAGCAACTCGTCCTTGACGCCGGAGTGAACCAGTAAGTAATCCGGGGCAACACAGGTCTGTCCGGCATTGAGAAACTTTCCCCAGGTAATTCGCTTGGCGGCCAGTTCAATATCGGCCTCCCGGTCGACGATGCACGGGCTTTTCCCGCCTAGTTCCAGGGTGATGGGGGTCAGGTGCCGGGCCGCCGATTCCATGACGAGCTTGCCGACGGTCACTCCGCCCGTAAAAAAGATGTAGTCAAACTTCTCATCGAGCAGCGTTTGGTTGGCCTCCCTGCCGCCAAGGACCGCTGCGATATAGGATTGATCGAAACACGCGCCGATCATCGCGGCAATTGCCTCCGAGGTATGGGGCGAATAGGCGGACGGTTTGAGAACCGTACAGTTACCCGCGGCGATGGAGCCAATCAGCGGGGCGATAGTCAGCTGGAAAGGATAATTCCAGGGCGACATGACCAGAACACAGCCATAGGGTTCAGGGTATACGTAACTGGCCGCGGGAAACTGGGTGAAAGGCGTCCTCACCCGGCGGGGCTTGGCCCATTTCGATAGATGCTTTATACAGTAATTCAATTCTTCCCGGACCATTCCCAATTCGGTCTCATAGGACTCAAAGGACGACTTATTCAGATCCTGCTTCAGACCATCCAAAATCTCCCCTTCATACTCGCCAATCGCCTTTCTCAGTCGTTTCAGAGAGTCAATCCGGAAGCCCATCCCCCGGGTGGCGCCACTCTCAAAAAAATCCCGTTGTTTCTCCAGGACCGATTTGATATCATTCATTGGTGGTCCTCCCTTAGCCTTGCGCTACAAATTGTTTATTTAAAAATCTGGAAATAAATTCGCCTTTTCTTCCGGTTATCCTGCCTATAACGAAAGATCGTAAGCCCGCAAGGAAACGTATCTCTCATAGTTGGGCTTTTGCCCCGAAGATATAAGCAGACATCGAAAAAACCGGGGTTGAAAAGGAACACCCCCGATCTTTGAATCCTAAACCCCCAATTCGGGAAATGAATCTCGTGCGCGAAGCGCACGCTTTATCCGGCATGATTCTTTTCGTACGCAGCCAAGGAAGAACCTAATTTCCGATGAGCCCCGCCGGAATACCCACCGAACTCAATAAATGTTTGATCAAATGGGCGACTGTTGTTTTACCATTGGTGCCGGTTACTCCGATGACGCGTAATCTACGGGATGGCTCACTAAAAAATCGCGAGGCCGTCAACCCTTGAACTCTTCGAATATTCCCAACCGGTATTGCCGGAAAACCGGGAGGACCGGTTAATCCGTGTTCTATCAACGCAGCACTGGCGCCGTTACGAATGGCCTCATCCAAGTATAAAAATCCATTCTGTTTATATCCATTGATCGCGATAAATAGGTTCCCCGGTTGGACAGATTTCGAGTCGTTTGTTAAGCCGTTAAACTCGATCTCATGTTCTTCCGGAGGAATATCCATAAGTTGAGTTAATTCTTTCAACTTCATGCCAACACCCCATCATTCCATAACAATGGCCCTTCCGGTGTTACCCTGATTCGATGCTATAAATATGGCACCACTAGTATAAAAGTCCGTATGCCGAAGTCCCATTTTACCTTTTTTCCGATTTATCCGGAGAGAGGCAACGTATTAATTTTCAATGACTTGTCGAATTCAGGTGAAAGGAAAAAGACAGGATATATAGAATGAAAGTTACATAAAGTTTAGACACCAAATTGCTTTAGCGAAGGACGTTACATGACAACTTGGAAAAGAAACCTGTGGGTCTGTTGGTTCGGGGCATTCGTCACCATGACCGGATTAAGCCAGATCACCCCTGTCCTGCCGCTTTACATCGAGGAACTCGGCATTCGTAACACAGCCGCCGTCGAAGCCTGGTCGGGAATTGCCTTTGGGATCACCTTTATCGCTTCGGCCATTTTCTCACCGATCTGGGGGCGGATGGCCGACCAATACGGACGCAAGCCCATGCTGCTCCGGGCGAGTCTGGGAATGGCTGTCGTCATCGCCTTAATGGGCTTGGTGGGCAATGTTTATCAACTCGTAGGATTGCGATTACTTATGGGGTTTGTCTCCGGATATGTCTCTTCCGCCATCACCCTGGTGGCTACGCAGACACCCCGGGAATTCTCGGGATGGGCTCTGGGAACCCTTTCCACCGGAGCGGCCGGCGGCACGCTGCTCGGTCCGCTGATCGGCGGTTATCTTACGGAGATCATGGGAATCCGAGCCGTCTTTTTTGCCATCGGCGCATTGCTTTTAGTGACCTTCGCGGCCACGGTCATTTTGGTCCGGGAGGAGTTTACCCCCGCCCATGATAGGCCCCTCGGGATCCGCGCCGTTTGGGACCTCATCCCTAACACCAAACTAATCCTCGCCATGTTTATCACCACATTCATCCTGCAACTGGCGATGATGTCGATTGAACCAATTATTACGGTCTATATCAAGCAGCTGACCTCTCATACACGCTATATCGCATTAATTTCCGGAATCGCCTTCTCCGCTCCAGGGATCGCCAGTATCCTGACCTCGCCGCAACTGGGAAAACTTTCAGATCGCATCGGCCACCGCAAAGTAATCCTGGGGTCCTTGATCGCTACGGGAATCTTATTTATACCCCAAGCTTTTGTGCGATCACCCTGGGAACTGGTGGCGCTCCGGTTTTTATTGGGGATCTCCTCGGCCGGATTATTACCGGCAGTTAATAGTCTGGTCAATGAGAACGTGCCGGAGACGGTCACCGGGAGAATCTTCGGCTACAATCAATCGGCCCAGTTCTTAGGCTCTTTCGGCGGTGCGGTGCTGGGAGGGCAAATCGCGGCCGGTTTCGGCATTACTTATGTTTTCTTCTTCACGAGCGCCCTATTACTCATTAATGCATTGTGGGTGTATACCCATGTAGCGCCGGAAAGAAGAAACAAAAAATAAAAAAACGAGTGGCATTACGATAACTAATACCACTCTCGATATCTCGATAAAATCGATCTATTAACACGGTCCCATATTTATGGTATACGGATGAAAATTTCTTATAATCAAATTCTCTATCAAGATAACTTACTAATTTTTCGTCTCACTTTTTATTTGAGCCAACTAAAAAGTTACCATCTTTATTGATATAATCCCCATCACCATTGGATTTATATACACGTGCCAATCCATTTTTAAACCATGCGGGAGTGATAAATTGCGGATTCATTACGACATTACCTTTTATATTAATAAATCCCCATCGGTTTCCTAAACAAACAGCAGCCATACCCTCTGAAAACCCGACCACTTCATCAAATTGCGGCTTGATCTGAAAATCTCCTGTTTTATTGATATATCCCCATTTTCCGTTGACTTTAACCGCTGCTACACCTTCTGAAAACGTTAGTGCATCTTCAAAATGGGGTTCTATTACAAATTGACCGTCTTCATTGATAAATCCGTATTTCTTATTGATCTTTACAAGCGCCAATCCATCTACAAAATCCCATGCCGATTCATAACGGCCAAAAAAACTTTTTCCCGATTTATCAATATATCCCCAGGTGGTTTGACTTTTATTGCCATATTGGACTGGAACGTATTTATCTTTAAAAATTGTCATATAATGCACATCTGTATATTGAGGTCTTATAACAAATTTTCCGGTCTTGTCAATGAAACCGTAACGATAATTATATGATACACAAGCAATCCCATTAAAAAAGCAGAATGCCGAATCAAATCTAGGTTTAATTACCCAATTTCCCATTTGATCAATGAATCCCCATTGTCCCTGATACTTCACAGGTGCATACCCTTCAGTGAAATTACTTGCAAACTCAAATTTAGGTTCGATAATAAAATTACCCTCATAGTTTATATATCCTATCTTATTATTGTATCTGACAATTGCGCGACCATTATAAAAATCCGATGCCTCCTGAAATTTTGGCTGAATTACAAACCTACCTTCCCTATTAAGATATCCTTTTAAATTGTCATCGTTATTAAAAGGAAGGAAATCATTATCACCTAATTCTGTAGCAAAACTATTCTGTTGGACATTTAATAACTGAAGGATACATAAAATCAGTAACAACATAATATAGAATGATTTTTTCATCTGGTACTCCCCCCTCGCTAAGTCTCTACTTTTATATTTATGAAATATTTCTTCTAAAAAAATTAAAAACCTCTATTGAGTCAATAGATTAATATAAAACCGAACTCTCTAACAACAAAAGCTGTCGACCAAATGTCAACAGCCTTTGTTGTTAATCTTCAATTTCTCCGGATTCCAACCGGTCAAATCGATTGCGGTTTTCCTAAAACGAAATCCTGGTGCCCAGATTGACGCTGAGGCGACTCCCCATAAATGTGGCTTCAGTATTCTCACCACCGAGAGCGCCGTTGATGGTAAAGTCGAATTCCATATCGGTAAGGGCGGGAACATAACTGATTCCCGCGGAGACAGTAGCCGATTTATCCACCAGGTTCATGATGCTGTTGCAACTCAACGTCATCTCGGGGACGATAAATTTGCCGACCGAACTGAAGAGGCCCCAATAGTATTTGCTGTTCTGGTAGGCTTGATAATAATCGGTCAGATACGTAGCTTTCAAATTGGCATCACCGTTATCGGCAAGGCGTTGAAAAATATTTTTGTCATAACCGGCTTGGTTATAATAAAATTCGTTGGTTACATTGATACGATCTTGGACTTCCCCATAGTCAAAGGATTTGGTGAATCCTACACTAACCCGCGGGATCCATTCCCCGTCTTTACTATCTGCCGCCAGGGTATCATAATTCAACATCGGGGAAGTGAGCCCATTGGAAAGACTGACCTCGCCACGGTAATCGAGGTCAAAGACCCGGCCGGAGATGTCGTAGCCGTATACCG
>DASVMB010000565.1:0-5107 GCA_036384575.1 Bacillota bacterium | reverse complement strand
CGGTGATTTTGACCGGGGGAGTTACCGAGGCGGAGGCGGCCGATAGATTATTGGCGGAAAGGAAGGCCGATCTGATCGGGGTGGGACGGGCGATTTTGAACGATTCCGGTTGGGCGCGGCGTGCGGTGGAGAGTATGCGGTGACACCCTACATTGTGGAGAGCTAACCGCATACTTCAAACTATTCCATCCGCTCCTGGATATGAATGAAGTCCTTAAAAATATGTCACATCTGTAAACAAAAATGTAAAAACGGCTCTTCCCTTAGAAACCGGGCGTTTTAACCCATGAACCAAATTGCCCAATACTTGACTTTTCCCATTTTTACCTTTACCATATTAACAGTAAGCAACCTGATAAATGTGTAACTCAGGAAAGGATATTTTATGAGGAGAAAAGTTACCGCCCAAGATATAGCTGATGAACTCGGCTTATCCAGGAATACCGTCTCCAAGGCTTTAAACAACCGTAACAGTATTGCTGACTCGACCCGAAAAATCGTTATTCAAAAAGCAACGGAAATGGGTTATAAAAGAATAAAATCCGTGCCCTCCATGGACAGGGATTTCGGATTTAAGAAAACCGGAAATATTGTAGCCATCACTCATGAATATTATATTGATGCCTCGTATTGGTCAATTGTATCCCGGGGTGCAGCGGACGCCTTAAGCCAAGCGGGTTACAATATGATTTTTGATTATATCAAAGCTGTTGAAGAAGATTCATTGATTATTCCTCAAAATATCTCGGCAGATAATGTCGATGGGATAATCATCCTGGGATCATTAAAGGCCGATTATATTAAGGAACTGCTGAAGTTGAAACTCCCGGTGGTTTATGTCGATGCGGCCATGGAGTTGTTCGGCACCGAATTCATGCGGGATACGGTTCTGATGGAGAACGAAGAGAGCATTTATCAGATTACCAAATCCTTAATCGCCCAAGGCCACTCTCAACTTGGTTTTATTGGAGATATTGGGTTTTGTAAGAGCTATTATGAGAGATGGCTTGGGTTTAAAAGAGCCCTTGAAGAAGCAAATCTGAATCTATATCACCAATTCTGCATTACTTCTAAAACATTACATCATTACCAGCAGTTAGAGGAAATTAAAGAGCCTATCGATGGATTGATCCCAATGCCAACTGCTTTTATCTGTGCTAACGACCGGTCAGCCATTTTTCTAACCAAAATACTTAAAGATAAAGGTTTAAGAATCCCCCTGGATATAGCGATATCCGGTTTTGACGATATCTTCGAATCCACTGTAGTCGAACCGCACCTGACTACAGTCAGAATTCTCAAAGAAGAGCTGGGGCAGCGCGCAGCTGAAGAACTACTATGGCGCATTCAAAACCCCAAAAGGCCAATTGAAGTAATTCATATCGCCACTGAGGCAATCTATAGGGAATCCACCATCAAGGTATCATAAGCCAACAGACATAGATATAAATGAAAAACCGTACAAGACGTTAGATTAACGTCTTTTTTTGTTATATACCCGGCAGTGTGCAAGGAGATCGTATCGCGACCGGCGCGAGCCGGTTCACGACGGTGTTCTTCAATAACGCGCGCGTGCGCGCGCAATATTCAGATAACAAGTTACAAATGTTACATTAATTTGGGTAACATTAATTACGATATTTACATCCTTAATTGACATTGTAACATATGTTTGATAAAATTTTCATAGGATCTTCATGATGCCTGTAACTACTTTTGAAAGGAGGAAACTATCAGACAGCTAAACGTTTCTCAAGAATAGGAAGAGGGAGGATAGTTTGCATGAAAACGAGAAAAATTTTGGGTTTTCTAATGTTGGTCATGCTAGTCAGTATCTTTACAACCTGTTTGGTATGGGGTGAAGATAAGCAAGTCAAAACTTTTACCCTATATTTCGGAGGTTCCGGTGCGCGGCCGGTTGATCTCTTCCAAACCAAGATTGGAAAGAAAATCACCGAACTTACCGATGTGACGATGAAAATCGAGTACCTCGTCGGCAGCGACGAAGCAACCAAAGCCGGGATCATGATCGCCTCCGGGGATTATCCGGATCTGATCTATCCCCACAATGTAACTCATAAATTCGTCGAAGCCGGCGCTTTGATTCCGTTAGATGATTATGTCGCCAAAAGTGAAGTTGTAAAAAAGGCGTATAAAGGCAATCTCAAGAAATTGCGCTGGAGCGACGGGCATATTTATTTTCTTTCGCCTTACCAACCGGATGCGGAACGGCTATACGCCAGCGACGGTTTCTGGCTCCCCATCGATTTGTTGAAAGAAAACGGCTGGCCGATGGTGACCGATATAGATCAATATTTCGACCTGATCCGGAAGTACGTGAAAAAACACCCGAGCTATAACGGCAAGCCGACCATCGGATTCACCACTCAGGCCGATGATTGGCGGATTTATATCCTGAAGCAGGCCGGGATCCATCTGGCCGGATACTACAATACCGGCGAGACGATTATTGATCCCAAAGACAATACCGCCCATACTTACGCGCTCTCCCCCTATACTAAAACTTATTTGAAAAAGCTGAATGGACTATACTTGGAAGGCCTGTTTGATAAAGAAGCTTTCTCTCAAAACTACGATCAGTATACAGCCAAGATCGCTGCCGGACGGGTCATCGGTTTCTACGATGAACGCTGGCAGTTCCTGGACCCGGCAAAGGCCCTAGAAGACCAGGGATTGTTCGGCCGGATGCACGTCGCCATGCCGGTGGTTTATAAAGGTGTGAAGCAGAACCCTTACGGGGGCCGTCAGATCCTCAGCAACATTAGCGGTGTCGCTATCTCGAAGAGCTGCAAGGATCCGGATGCAGCTTGGAAATTCATGGAACGATTCCTGGCGGATGATATTCAAAAGTTGAACTACTGGGGTATTGAGGGCGACGATTACAGCTTAGTGAACGGCCGAATGGTGAAAAACGCCGCACAGATTAAAATGGGCGCTGATCCCGACTACCTCGACAAGCAAGGTTTAACGCGTTTCCAATTTTTATTCCCCCGGATTGCCTGGGGTGAAAACTGCAAATATGCCGACGGCAACTTTGTCTCCCCCAATGATTCACCGGAATACTTCGCTTACCAATATAAGCCCTATGAAAAAGATGTTCTGAAACAATATAACAAAGAGACCTTCGCCAACTTCATGTCCCCCCCGGCGAAACCTCTCTATGGCTTTGTATGGGATGTACCGGTCGAAGACGGTTCACCCGAGCGCATCGCCTTGCAGAAATGCGAAGATACATCAAAGAAGTGGCTTCCGAAAGTGGTCATGGCCGCAAAAGGGCAATTTGAGAAGGTTTGGAGTCAATATGTGGCGGAGTACAATAAAATCGATACCAAATTATTGGAGAAGCACTATACAACCGCCGTTCAACAACGGATCAAGGACTGGAAAGAGTAATCTTCATTATTGGGAAGGATGCGCTTTGCCGCATCCTTCCAACCTTCAAATTTCACGCGTTGGCCGAGCGAATATTCAATTTAACATTTGCCCGATACTGATAATCGAAAGCCGGTGAGTGTATGCCAAAAGCTATGGAACTGGAGGCGTATGAGACGAAACGCCGTTCTTTTTTCCAGAAGATAGCGAATCAAAAGCAATTGTTGCTGATTACAGTTCCTTTCTTGTTGTTTATTTTTATCTTTAATTATCTGCCGTTATGGGGCTGGATCATGGCTTTTCAAAACTATAAGCCGGCTTTGGGGATTTCCGGTTCTTCCTGGGCCGGACTGGATCAATTTAAAATGCTTTTCTCGGATTCCGAGTTCTTTTTGGGCTTGCGCAACACTTTAGCCATCAGTTGCCTAAAACTGGTGCTTAATACTTTGACCGCCATTACCTTGGCGATCCTGTTAAACGAAGTACGAATCAACTTTTTTAAGCGAACCGTGCAAACCATCTCCTATCTGCCCCACTTTGTTTCCTGGGTGGTGGCGGCCAATATTGTTTACACGTCGCTCTCCCCCGACGGCGGTATCGTCAATGAAATTTTAATGAGCCTCCATTTGATTAAGGAACCCATCATGTTTATGGCCCAGAACAATTTATTCTGGGGGATCGCCGCTTTATCGGAGGTCTGGAAAGAAGTGGGATGGAACGCCATCATTTATTTGGCGGCCATGACCACCATCGACCCGGAGTTGTACGAAACCGCCAACATCGATGGGGCGGGACGGATCAAGCGGATCTTTGCCATCACCATCCCCGGGATTATGTCGACCATCAAAATTTTGCTGGTCTTAAATATTGGTTTTCTGTTAAATGCCGGAATGCAACAGATCTATTTACTGCAAAACTCGGCCAACATCGAGGTATCCCAGATCCTGGAGATTTATATTCTGAATTACGGTCTAAAAATGGGCCGTTACTCCTATGCCACCGCTGCCGGAATCTTCAATTCGCTGGTCTCGATCACGCTGGTTCTCGCGGCCAACCGGATTTCCAAACGGATTGACGGTGAAAAGCTCTTTTAATTTGGGGCGAGCGCGAAAAAGGAATCCCTTTGTCAACTTGACAGGCGAATTTAAGGTCCATTGGAACGGAAATTGTCATTCCGAACTTCGTTGCGACAATTCATACCGGGAGGTTGAACCATGAGAATAACTGCGCGAACCGAAGACCGGATCTTCAATATCATTAATGTTATACTGCTCTCTTTTTTGGTGATCATCACCCTTTATCCGTTTATCAACACCCTGGCCGTGTCTTTGAACAACTCCCTGGATTCGGTCAGAGGCGGAATTTATTTATGGCCGCGGAAGTTTACCTGGGTCAACTACGAAAAAATCCTCATCAAACCCGAGGTATATATGGGCGCCCTGACTTCCCTCATCCGTACGCTGGTTGGTCCCTTACTAACGGTAACCTCCTGTTTTCTGGTGGCCTATGGAATCAGCCGCAGGGATTTTGTCTTACGGAAGTTCGTCACCACCGCTTTTGTCTTGACCATGTATTTTAGCGGCGGGTTGATTCCCTATTATTTTTTGATCAGAGGATTGCATTTGATCAATAATTTTTTGGTGTATGTCATTCCCACCATGGTGAATGCCTTTTATATTTTAGTGATCCGCAGTTACATCAGTGAATTGCCGGA
>DASVMB010000564.1:0-6715 GCA_036384575.1 Bacillota bacterium | reverse complement strand
TTTCCCACATACTGCTTTCGATGCTTTATGGCGTAGTCATTGCGTATTTAGAATTCAAGTGGGCTTCAGAACAACCACCCGCCTAACATGTTATAAAAAAGAAAAAACTCCAATCTCTTAATTGAGATGGAGCTTTCTCTTCAATTCGTTTACTCCTAAATGAACAGGAGAGTTTATTTCAACTTTTCGCTCAACTGTCATCCCGCCCGGAACATGTTACCGATTTTCTCTCCCAATAATTTATTGGCAATCATGATGCCGGCCAGGACAACCACGGTTACAATGGTACCTAACGCGCAAGCCGGTCCCATCTTATCTTCCAACAAATACTCATAAATTGAGACTGTGACCGTCTTCCAGTTAGCCGAGTACAAAATCATTGTGGTGCTGAGTTCGCCGATTAAAGTAGTGAAAGTAAGCAGTCCGGCAGCTAAAATACTTGGCGTGATTAAGGGAAAAGTTACGCGCCTGAAAGTAGCTCCCCAACTTGCGCCCATAATGGTCGACGCTTGTTCCATGGCCGGATCCATTCCGCTTAGGGATCCTACAGCCGACCGGAAGACATAGGGCATCCGCCGGATAAAATAGGCGATAATCAAAATATACGCAGTACCGGCCAGATATAAAGGCGGTTTGACAAAGGCAGCCAAAATTGCCACACCAACAACGATCCCCGGTAAAATAAAAGGCAGCATGACCATGACATCGATCAACCAACGGCCTTTAAATTTCTTCTTAACCGTTGTGTATGCGATCAATGTACCAAAGAATATCGACAATAATGTGGCCACAACTGCCAAAAACAGACTGTTTTCCAAGGGACGTATTGCACTAATAAAGATTTTTTGAAAGTTGAGCAACGATAATTTCGTGGGCCACGGAGTACCGGCCCAGCGTTCTGAAAACCCGGCCAACAATACCGTTAGGTGCGGGGCTAACGATACTACAATGAGCAAAATAACATAAACCAGACTTAGTGTTTTTACGACCGGATTATTGATCTGCTTTACCGCCCGAGTGGTCGTGGTCATGGTCACCCCGGCATTCCGCGCGGTAATGTATTTCATTAACAACAAGGCTAAGACCGAAAACAAAATACTCACTATACTAATGGCGCTGGCCGTATTGAGATTGAAATAACCTGCCACTTGGAAAAAGATCAGCGTCGGTAAGGTATAATATTCGCCGCCCAAAATCGACGGAACACCGAAATTGCCGATGGCTCTCATGAAAACAGTGATTGCTCCGGCGGCAATGGATGGCAGTACCAAGGGAATGATTACCGTGCGAAGTCGGCGCCAGAAACTGGCCCCCATCACCATGGCGCTTTCTTCCAGGTAAGGATCGGCTACGGAGAGGGCGCCTTGGGCCATTAAGAAAACATAAGGGTAGTAACACAAGGACATTGCGAGTGTGATTCCGGTGAACCCGTAGATACTCGGCATGGTAATGCCAAACCACTGACGAAGCAGAAACGAAATAAACCCGTTACGTCCCAATAATAGTATCCATGAGTAAGCCCCTACAAAGGGAGGCAGGATAATTGGCAGAGTGGCCAGTGAAGTAAATAGAGTCTTACAGGGAATCGCGACCCGGCTCATAATATAGGCCAGCGGCAGTCCGAGCAAGATTGAAACAATTACCGAAGCCACACTGGTATTGATCGAATTGATTGTGGCCTGTACATAAAGATTGGATGTAAAAAACTTGCTGAAATTAACCAGGGTCAAGTTATGCAATGCAAATGGCTTGCCTTGCTCCAGGAAACTGGAGAGCAGCATTTTACCGATAGGATAGACAAGAAACATTATTAAAACGGCTATTACGAGGAACATAACGATGATGACGGAAAAATCGATATCCCTCCACGTCAACCGTTTTTTCACGATCGGGTTTAGTTCAAGGTTACCAGTACTCACCGTTAATTCCCCCTGTTCAATAGAGTCAGCTGTTCAATCGGGAATAATATTCCATCATTCGGTTCCAATACCAGATAAGCCTTTGAACCCTCATCCACATTCTCGATCCGGCGGTTTACCGATACTTTTATCTCTTCGCCGGTGTTTACCTTGGCAGTATAACAGACTGATTCTCCCAGATATAAAATATTAGAGACTACACATTCAATACTTTTTCCTGAAACAATCTGTGAAGATAAATAAGCCTTCTCGGGCCGGAAGAACAGGACCGCCCTTTTTCCCACTTCCCCCTGGCCGGAAGCGACCCGGATCGTTGAGCCGCAAACGCTCACTTGATCCATTCCCTTCTCTTTACCCACTATCTCTCCTGTTAAAAAGTTGGCTTTGCCGATGAAATCGGCGACTAAAACTGAAGCCGGATGTTCATAGATATCATATGACTTGCCAAATTGGCTTATTTTCCCGCCATGCATCACTGCAATATAATCGGCAATACTGAGGGCTTCTTCCTGATCATGGGTTACATAAACCGTCGTAATGCCGGCCTTTTTCTGAATTTTGCGGATCTCATCCCGCATATACACACGCAATTTTGCATCCAAGTTACTTAAGGGCTCATCCAGCAATAAAATCTTGGGGTCATATACCAATGCCCGTGCCAGTGCGATCCGCTGCTGCTGACCGCCGCTCATTTGGGACGGCTTTCGATCACCGGTATTCGCCAATCCCACCAAATCCAAGACTTTTTCAACGCGTTGGCGTATCTCAGCCTTTTTGACATTGCGGATTTTTAATCCGTAAGCAACATTATCAAAAACCGTCATATGTGGAAAAAGCGCATAACTTTGAAAAACCATCCCTATCTCTCGCCGATGCGGAGGAAAATAGGTGTAATCCTCGTTCCCAAACAGAATCTGGCCGGATGTAGGTGTTTCCAGTCCGGCAATCATCCGTAAGGTTGTTGTCTTGCCGCATCCGCTCGGGCCGAGAAGTGTAAATAAACTGCCTTTGGGAACGGTAAAGTTAATGTTGTCAACAGCTCGGGTGCCACCGGAAAACTCTTTCACCAAATCTTTTACGCTTAAATCAATCATGAATTTACCTCCTCGGCACATTTCTTTAGAGGCGCGGGAATTTATCCCTAAATTCCCGCGCCGGTTGGATCCAATCCAGAAGAATTTAATTCTTTTTCGCGGAGAAAATCTCGTCAAATTTAGCCAGATTCGCATTCTTCTGATCTGCGGCGAGTTTGGCATCGTATTTCAGGAATTTAATCTTGCTGTTCGGTATCAACCCGGTCTTCAGCTGGACATCGCCCCGGCAGACCCGGACGCCTGCCTGTTGGGCAATAGCGGTCATAACCGGTTTACTGGTGAGAAAGTCCATGAATTTTTTGGCATTTTCAAGGTCAGGGCAGTTTTTGATGATGGACATGGTATCAAAACGCAGGGCTGTCCCATCTTTGGGGTAAATGGCTTTTACAGGATATCCTTGATCGATCAAATTAAATACATTGGCTTCCCCGGTGATGCCTACCGGATACTCGCCATCGGCAACGCCCTGATAGGATAATTTGGAGGAAGAAGTAATCGTTGCATTGGCAATGACCTTTTGAACCAAATCCCAGCCATAACGTTGCAACATGATGCTGACTTGAGCATAACCGGAAGATGAGACCGCCGGATTTGCCATGATCATTTTACCTTTCCATTTGGCATCTCCCAACTGCTTCCAAGTCTGAGGCGCAGTCTTTTCAGTGACCTGGGTGGTGTTAATGATAAATACCTGTAACGGCATAGAGTACCCGTAATAATAATATTTCGGATGTTTGTACCCTTTCTTGTAAGCCGCGTCATTCACGGATTTGTATGGCTGAAGCAAGTCAAGCATACCGTCAACCTCTTCAGTCCCGCCGCCAAACAGGATGTCGGCCTGAGGATTGACACTCTCGGTGCGCAACCTTGTTACCAATTCTCCGGTCCCGGCACTAATCATATCCACCGGAATATTGGGGTTTTCTTTATTCCACATATCCACAATAATATCGGTGATGTTTTTGGGAGCCGGTGTATAGACCACGACTCTGCCGGCGCCCATGGCTACCGGCATCATTACGAAGGTAACAATCATCAATACGCTTAACAAGCCAAATACCCATTTCCTTGTCTTCATGATCATTCTCCTTTTGATGCTGATTTCAATTACGACTCATGTTACAAACAAGAATCCCTGTTCCAATTGCCCGCTTCGCTTCACCTCCTCCGTACCTTGGGACTTTTACCTCCCAAAATACTCCTTTTCGAGTAACGCTTTGGTATGAAGCGCCTCGTCATAACCGCTTAATTCAATCACCCACCAGTCGATGCCATGATTCAACGCCCAGCGGGTAATGTCGCGGATTGCACCGAGATTATCAGGGGGCATGTGCCGACCTTCAACGGATTCAATCTCATATAAGTGTAAATTGCGAATTCTATCGGCATATGGTTTCACATACTCCTCAAGACTTAACTTGCTTTGGGATGCCTTTAAAAACGCCCTGGCATGACCGACATCCAAGGTAACCATCGCATCCGATTCTCCAACCAATGCCGCCATTTTGGCCGGGTCACTGGTCCATCCCTTTTTCAGATTTTCCAGACAAACCGTTACCCCTTGTTCTTTTCCGTAACGGACCAGCTCTTTCAGATTACGAACCGCAGTGTTCCAATCCAATTCTTGTTCGGAGATGCTTCTGGAACCGATATGCAAGTTGATATATGTAGGCCCGAAAAACTTTAAAAAATCAATATACATCCGTATACACGCAAATGCCGACACGGCAAAATTCGGGTTGCTATGAGCAATCTCCACATCATGACAGGGAGCATGAAACCGCGATGGTAAACCGCTGTTGAGCGCTGTATCACAAAATACTTTTCTGGCATTGGATGCGGCCGCAATCCGGAAACAATCCAAATTCCAATCGATTCCGTCAAAATGATTCGCCTGTGCAAAAGCTACAGCAGCGTGATAATCGCCACCGCTTGGCCGGGATGAGAAGATAAATTTAGGCTGCATCTTGATCTCCTTTGTATCAAATGAAATTAAAATTTCATTTTTATTTCATTTTTATATTACAAATCGTCATTTTACTCAAAAAGCTTAAGCAGATCTTATCATATCACTTCTGTAATAAGCCTTTTACTTCATCAATGACCCGTTCACCTGCTCCGCGTGCCAATTTGGTCGGCATTCCAAAATAGCGGTATGACTCGTTGATCTCATAGCCTCCCTCGTCATATTCAATGGATGTACCCACGTAACCGATGAGATCATTGGCATAACCGATGATAAAAACCGCTTTCCCCGGTCGCGATCGCTTCACCATCAAACCCAATTCATGAAAGAATTCACCGGGTAAGGTTGCAAATTCGACGTTCCCAATCCGGAAAGCCGCCACTTCGGTAAGTATTTTCGAATCCAGCTCCCCGTTTTCTGCCTTTTGTTTCATGGCCTTCGCCCAATCGGTCCAGACCTCCGCCTGCCGGACGAGGCCGTAACTCTCGCCACGGCGACTGGTTTCCTGATACTCTTTGGCAAATTGATCCGCAAGTATCTGATAGCCCGATGGATCCGGCACTGTTTCCAAACATAATGAGAACTTTCGACTTGCAAAGGAAAGATCGATAGATGGCAATTTTTCGGCTGTCTCTACCGCTTCCACGGTCCGGCCCGCTAAAATACGCCCCAGCCGCTCCGCCTCATGAAAGGTTCTTTTGGAAGCGGATGAACCATTAATACTATCCGCGGCATTATGACCCACATTGATATCACCGGTTGCACCATTGGTAAAGAGAATCTCCGACCCCGGATAAACCGCCTCCAGAGTTTTAATCAGGTAGTAAGGGTAATCGGCTGAAAGCAACAGATTATCCGGTCCCAGTACTACCGGGTGGCAGGTATAATTGGCCAACAATATCTTGCGCTCTTCAGCACGCTCCAATCGCAAGACCGAAACCGCCGGATCAGTCGGTCCCCCCTGATGACGTCGGTTTTTACCAACCGCCTTGCACTCACTGATCCCGACCGAGGCAACGACCGGTTCCAGTTCTTGATTGGCCGCATAAATGGAACCGGCGATATTCTTAACGAGGAAATTCAAATAATCGGGGTCGGGCTTCCCCAAATAGCCATGCTCGATCGTCGCCGGGCCGGCGTGGGTATGAATCGTGCTGACGATGACGTGTTCCGGCGGAATATCGGTGAGGGCGGCAACTTCTGTTCTTATTCGTTGAACCGTATCATGGACCAAACCAATTAGATCCGCCACGGCAATAACCAACTTTTCTTTTCCGTCCGAAAGAACCAGCGACCGAACCCAAAGTGGATCATGCACGCCGCGGCAATTCCCTTTTCTGGCGACAAAACCCGACATTTCGCAATCAAAAGCGGGATTAATGTTAACTTTGGCGAACCCCGCCAGCAGTTTTGTCTCTTTCATATGGAATCCCTTCATTCATCATCTTTCTCATTCACTCATTCCAAATCCTGAACAAAAGAAAAATAAGCTGACGAGATTTACTCACTTTCTAAATCGACTTGTTACCAGCCAAAGGCAGGCCGACCGGTTCACCGCCCTTACGGGCCGATTCATAGATCGCGAGTACCAGTTCCACCGACTTGGCACCGTCTTCACCGGTGATGACCGGCGGCCGGTCATCCCGGATCGCTCCGATCATATCCAGTATTTGTTGTTGATGTCCCCACAGGTCTTCAATAATTGGACTCCCCGGATCCTGGCGCCGATGAATACC
>DASVMB010000563.1:0-2631 GCA_036384575.1 Bacillota bacterium | reverse complement strand
GACCTTCGAATCTATTTGATTCTGTACGCGGTGGATTCCATGGTAAAGAAAATTGAATTACGGGGGGTTGTTGATGAAAAAGAGATGGATTCTGTTATTGATTTGTGGATTGTTGGTCGCCTCGGTGTCGGTGGGGTACTCCGCCAGCAAGAATGTTTTTGCGGGTAATCCCAAGGAAGAGTATTATATTGTAACCTTCGTCTCCGGTATCGAGTACTGGAGGGGGTGCTTCCAAGGGATGAAGGATGCGGCGGGTCTTTTGGGAGTCAAAGCGATCTATACCGGAGCTCCTCAGTCCGACGTGAACCAGGAAGTCACCGTGCTTGAGCAGGTAATCGCCAAAAAGCCTGCTGGTATTGCAGTAACCTGTGTGAATCCGGATGGATTGAAAGCCCCGATCAACAAAGCGATTGCCGCGGGGATTCCGGTTGTAACCTTTGATGCCGATTCTCCGGCCAGTGACCGTTACTGCTATTTGGGGACAAGTAATTATAACGCGGGCGCGACTGCTGCCCGATATATGGGCAAACTGCTCGGCGGTCAAGGAGAGGTGGCTGTCTCTACGGTTACCGGACAATTGAACCATGAGCAGAGAAAGGCGGGTTTTGTTGAGACCTTGGCTGCGGAATATGCGAATATTAAGGTTGTTTCCACTGGCAATGACAATAATGATCAAACGAAAGCCGCCACTTTGATCTCCGGGTTCCTCCAGGCCCATCCCGACTTAAAAGGTGTATTTTGCACCGATGCCCTGGGCGGAGTGGGCGCGGCTGCCGCCATCCGTGAGGCTGGCGCTGTCGGCAAGGTTAAAATCGTCAGCTTTGATACGGATAAGGGTACTTTGGATCTGATCAAAGAGGGTGTCATTAGCGGTTCCATCGCCCAGGGAACCTGGAACATGGGATACTGGTCGATGCATTTCCTCTATAATGTCAAACATAACCTGGTAAAACCGGTGGAAGGCTGGCGTACCAAAGGTATCAATCCATTGCCCGGAGTGGTCGATACCGGCACGAACGTAGTGACCAAGACCAATGTGGAGGCATTTTACACCAAGTAACTGCGGTTCGTAAAAATCATGATCCAAGAAATGACTCGGCAGGGGGCTTAAGTAAGAAAGGGAATTGATGAGTAGCCCCGGGGTTTTCCCCAAAAATCATATTGTCGTTCTGTCCGCCCAGGGTGCGCGTCCCAAGGGACGCGAGAAACCCTGGGTTAAGTTTTAATTCATTCAAAAGCCCGTTAAAAACGGGATCGGAAAACCTTGTTTTTGTGGAGATATTTAGGCGCTGCTGTAATCCATCCTCGGTTCGAATAATCCTCCGGGATTCGCGTACAATGAAACAAGCGGGGGGATGAGAATGAAGGCATGGCGTGGATGGCCGGACCGGCTCCGGGTTTGGATGAGCGCGGATAACCGGGCTGCCTGGCAACCGGTGTTGATTTTGGGTTGTTTTATCATACTGGTCCTTCTCCTTGAGTTGGTGCTCAACCTCTGGTGCCGTGCTGCGTTACGGAGAGCGTTTAGCCAGGATCTCCGACCGGAGACGCGGCTCAGTACCTCGATGAAATGGTTGAGCCTGGCGGATTTTGGAAGGGGCCGGATCGGCTGGCTTAAAGTTCGGGGTCAAAACTGCCGGATTGCCGAGTTGAAATATCGCGAGTTAACCATAGACAACCGTGGGCTCGAGTTGGACTGGCCGTCGCTTCTCAGGGAACGGCGCTTAAGATTGAAAAGGCTCGGTCGGACCCGGGCTCATGCCGTGGTGGCTGCCGATGCTCTTCAAAGTTATCTGGCCACCCTTTACCCGGATCTCCATCCGCGACTGGAACTGGCAGCCGGCCGACTTCGACTTGGGGGTACCGCGAACCTTTTCGGTAGCCCGGTTCAGCTGGAACTCGCGGCCAGTCTGAGCATTAGCTCAGGGAAGAAGGTACGTCTCACCCCTTTGGGACTATGGGCCGCCGGGCGTGAAGTTGCGCCGGGTTTGGTACGTTTTTTAACCGGACAGATTCCGCTGGAATTCGCAATCATGCAAAATTGGCCCCTGGAACTTACCCGGTTGACATTAAAACCCGGAGCGCTTTATTTGGCGCTAAAAGAGTCTGGTGATTAGGCAACAGGCACGAGGCACGAGGCAAGAGGCATGAGTAAGGCAATTTGAAACTCATTCCTCGCGCCTTATACCTCATGCCTTTTCCAATAAAAAAAGGTAATTCGTGCTTTAAGACGAATAAGTTTGGTAAATATTGACCTTTGAAAGAGAATGCACGATAAAATCGTTATATAAATGATGTTAGAAAGGGACGCAATGGCTGGACCGGTGATCTTCTTATCAACCTGTGAATTCTCCGGAGATATGCATGGAGCGGTCTTAATTGGAAAGCTTCGGGAGCGCTTGCCTGAGGCGAAATTTTACGGCATAGGCGGTTCCAAGATGGCCGCGGCGGGAATGGATGTTCTCTTTGATCCTACAACTCGTAGCACCATCGGATTTATAGAGGCGCTGAAAAATCTGCGCCGGATGAGTCGCTTGCTTGCCAGGGTTGTACAGGAATGGGAGGTACGCCGTCCAGACCTGATGATCTGGCTGGATTCCGGAGGTTTTAATCTTCCTTTGGCTCTTGAGG
>DASVMB010000562.1:0-3106 GCA_036384575.1 Bacillota bacterium | reverse complement strand
CGACTATCTCCGGTGATTTTAACATTCCCAAAGAAAAATGGAGGCAACAACAAATTTAAATTGGCTGTTCGAATCGAGAAAGTTTGAAAGGAAGGAATCAAAGTGATATATGAGATAAGTATGTATCGTGGTCTCATAGTTGTTCTGATAATGTCCCCTTTAAATAGATTTAATCCCCACCGGATCGATAACAATCTTGCCCCGTTCTCGCACCGGAACGGCACCGGCCTCCTTAAGTACGGAAGCCACTAGCACATCCATACGTGAAGGAACCTGGGGAAAAACCAGCGCTGTTTTTAACTTTACCGCTGGATTCGATGATTTTTCCAATTCTTTTACGATTTTACCTACCGTAGCCCTGCCCACCTTTTCATGGGCTGCCAATACCTCTTTCTTAAGTTGCTGGTAATATGAGTGAAAAGTGCTAAAGAACCTGATACATTGGTCCTTTCCCACTGCATACTCAATCAATTGAATCTCATTCAACATTTGAAATCCCAATTGCTTGCACAAAATGGTAAAGTACTTCCGAGTACGGTGCGAATCGCCGACAATTTTGATGAAGCCTTCTTCAGCCATAGTGTTGAATCGTTCTGTCGTCTCTATCAGTTTATTGATTGAACTGTATAAAAAGGCCGGGTTGACTTCAATTGTTACGTCCCCACAAAGCAACAACCGATTGTCGGGATCATAAAGGCAAATGTGGCCGGGGGAATGAGCGCCATCGTGGATGATAAAAAATCGCCCTACTTTCCATCCGGTTAAGGTAACACTGCCGAATTCCATCGTCATCCTTTCCTTAAGTTTTAACGGACAAGCTTTTTCCGCCAGGGGATGACATTTCGAAAATTGCCTGCGAAAAACTTTTCTTAAAATGATCTTAGCCAGGCCGGGAGCAAACATTCCCACGATCCGGATGACAGCCGTTTTCCCTTTCAGCGGAAACATGGTCCGGTAAATATTTTCATATTTCTCCAAATTGCCAAGATCATTCAGAAAATCATTGAATACATCAATTACCGGAAACTCGGGTTCGGGCAGCCGGAATTCCCAATCCAACCCTGTTTCCATAAGAAGATCATTATTGCCGGAATGATCGAAATGGCCCTGGGTGACCATGAGTATCAGGCGTTGAATTCCTTCTTTTTCCATTTTTTTAATGAACTCCAGAATATCCTCCCTGGATGAATTGCCGTGCCCGGTATCCAATATTAATAAAGTTTCGCCATCCCTTAGAAAATAAACATTGCAAGATGGCGGACTTCCCATAAAATCATTGCTCAAAAATCCTTCCAGCATCCATACGCCGGGGGCAATCTCTTGCGGAGACGTTCCTTGATTTTGGGAAGCGTTACTTGGAATCTTCACAGTCGCACACCTCCATTTTGATCTTTGAATCAGATTTGGATTTCAGATGAATTGGTAACTCCAACACTTGTTGCAGGACGTCGCTTCACTTTCAATGTTTCATTGGATCATCTAATGATTCGATATTCGAACTATTTTTATAAAAAAATCATAGCTCCACATCATTGATCTTCTGATGTAACTTTAGCAAAATATGATATACCCAAATCTTTTCCTCCGGTGTAAATAAGGAGAATAACTTTTCCATGACGATTTTTCGGCTCTCAATAATTGAAGTATAGATTTCTTCTCCCTTTGAAGTTAATTGGACAAAGACTTGCCTTCTATCCTCCAGATCCCGTATCCTCTCCACCAATCCGTTGCGGGTAAGCTTGTCAATCATGGAAGTTGCCGTACTCAAATTTACATCTACATTTTTCGCGAGATCTGTCATAGATTTCTTTTGACTGTTTTGGATGGCGAGAATATAATAGATTTCGCTCATGGTCAATGGATAATCCCGATAAATATAGCGGGAGCTCTCCATTTTATTATATTTTTTTAATAAGTCCATAATAACGTCACTGATAAAATTGTAATCAAACACATCGCTCATATGTGACTTCCCCATTTCATTCGAGAACTTAATATTTTGATAATCTAATTATATATAAAATCCTGGCCGATGTAAAGTAGCTCAATCCCCGATAACTAAGGCGTCAGACCCGGCATCTTCAGAATAAACCAAATACTCCGAACGAAAGGCACGGTTAGTTTCACTATAAAAAGGCAGCCAATCAGAGATTAACCCTCCGATCGGCTGTCATCCAAAGCAAATCAAAAAATGTTGGTTGGATAAACCCTTATTTTATAACTCCGGTCAAATGGCCAGATCAATCTGCTGCATAGTTCCGGTGGTGCCGTCCTCCCGGAGAAAGACGCCGCTGCTCCTGATTTCTCCCTGGGTTTGGTTGGCCTCGTTTTTCAGGCTAAATTGGGTGCCGACGCTCCCGAGATAAATAGCGCCGATTCCTTTCTGGCCAAGGCCGAATAAAACATCCCGGCCGCTTTGATCTTTGGTCCAGATCCGTAATTTATCGAAGATGGCATCGTTTTCATCAATCCATCCGTTTTGATCTAGATCGTACCGAGCCAAATCGGCAAAGCCGTTGCCGCTCTTGGTGCCGAAAAGCTCGCTGCCGTTGTTGATGACACCATCTTGATTTTGATCGAGTGCCAGGAACCCGCTCCCGAGATTGAGTGAAGAAATCTGATCCGATGTCCCGTCATTGTCAAGGTCAAAGCTGAATTTGGTATCTGTCAGCGCGGCCGCAGGACCGTCAAAATTAACCACCAGCGGATCCAGCAACCTCTGATTGATGTTCGTAATATGATCGGTGACAAACTCCCGGCTCATATTAAGTTCGCTGCTGAAATCGATCTCTTTGCCGTCGGCGGTTTTGATCTTCCCCTGCGCTTTAAAGGACATTTTTTCAGATTCCATGTAGACTTCACGACATTCGGTCTGAACGACCAGAGGGCGGGCCGGAATGAAGATGGCCTGACGCATTTGGAAATCGCCTATCGCTTTTAGCGTGGTACTAAAAACATCTACCTTCAATTTTTCATTGGGCTGTAAATGGGTTTGGCTCTGGTCAACCTGAGCCGGATCAACTTTTTGGGCGTCTTTCAGCGCATTCCGGGCGTCATCCGAGATCTCCAGTTTATCCTGGTTGTCATGATTGAGATGGAGAACGGG
>DASVMB010000561.1:0-9710 GCA_036384575.1 Bacillota bacterium | reverse complement strand
CAGCAATCAATGAAGAGGTTAAAGCCAAGAGCGGTTTTGTCGCGAAACTGAAAAAACAGATTGGCATGGTCATCGTAGGACAGGAAAAACTCATTGATAGCCTGCTCATCGGGATACTTGGCGGAGGCCACGTACTGCTTGAAGGGGTCCCGGGTCTTGCGAAGACATTATCCGTCAAGAGTTTGTCCCAGAGCATTCATGCGGATTTCCAGCGGATTCAGTTTACACCGGATCTTCTTCCTGCCGATTTACTGGGAACATTGATCTACAATCAGCAATCCGGTGATTTTGTTACCAAAAAAGGACCGATATTTGCCCAGATTGTTTTAGCAGATGAGATTAACCGTGCTCCGGCCAAAGTTCAAAGCGCCCTGCTCGAGGCTATGGAAGAAAAACAAGTAACCATCGGTGATACCACATATCCGTTGCCGAAACCCTTTATGGTTTTAGCAACCCAAAACCCTGTTGAGCAACAAGGCACTTACGCACTACCCGAAGCACAGCTAGACCGCTTTATGCTCAAGATAAAATTGAATTATCCCAATCATCAAGAAGAACGAGAAATTATGGAACGGATGGCTAAGACTAACCGCCGCACAGAGCTTGAGCCGGTTATCACTCCTGAGGAAATCTTAGAAATCCGTCAAGTGGTAGATGCGATCTATATGGATCCCAAGATTAAGGATTATATTGTTGACCTGGTTGTGGCAACGCGCCAGCCGGATCAGTATCATCTGGATTTGGCAGCCTATATTGATTATGGTGTTTCACCCCGGGCAACTATTAATTTGGCTATGGCAGCCAAGGCTTATGCCTTTATCCAGGGCCGTGGTTATGTGGTTCCCAACGATGTGAAGGCCATAGGTCCCGATGTTCTACGCCATCGGTTGATCGTCTCCTATGAAGCGGAAGCGAACGATCTGGGAGTGGATGATTTAATTGCCCGGCTCTTTGATGGAGTAGAGGTTCCTTAATGTAGAAGCGGCCCCATGGGGCGCATGGTACAAATGGTGGTAGGAAGCGCCCCCGCGGGGCGCCGATACATTATGAACGGCGAGGTAACGTATGCTTCCTAAGGAGATTCTTAAGAAGGTCAAGAAGATTCAGCTGAAAATAGCCCGGATGAGCACAGACGTGCTGTCTGGCTCTTATATCAGCGCTTTTAAGGGAACCGGGGTTGAGTTTGATGAGGTAAGGGAGTATATTCCGGGGGATGATATCCGGTCGATTGACTGGAATGTCACCGCCCGGAGCGGGACTCCCTTTATCAAACGGTATGTTGAGGAACGCGAGCTGACTATGATCTTGATGGTCGACTTAAGCGCTTCGGAACGTTTTGGTTCCGGGACTGCACTTAAAAGTGAGTTGGCTGCGGAGATCGCGGCGTTACTGGCCTTTCTGGCTATTAAGAATAATGATAAGGTTGGGCTCTTGATCTTCAGTGATACCTGCGAGAAATATATTGCACCTCAAAAAGGAAGAGGCCATGTTTTACGGGTAATCCGGGAGATCCTGGGTTACGAGCCCCACAGCACCGGAACAAATATTGCTCAGGCCTTAAACTTCATTAATAAGGTAACCAATCATCGGAGCATCATCTTTTTATTATCGGATTTTTTGGATACTGAGTTTGAAGGAGCCATTAAAAGTTTAGCTAAAAAGCATGATCTGGTGACGGTGCGGCTAACTGATCCCAGGGAGCTGGAACTTCCGGCACTGGGGTTGATGGAGTTCGAAGATAATGAGACTGGAAAACGGGTGCTGTTGGATACCAGTGCTCCATCGGTCCGTCAGCAGGTTCAAAATGCAGTCCTTGAACGGAATGAAAACGTTTCACGGATCTTCAAGAACAATAAGATTGATATGATTGAGATCGCAACGGATCAATCATATCTAGAGCCTTTACAGAAATTTTTCCTGCGACGGGAACGGCGTCGCCATTGAACCCATTTTCGGCAAGATAATATGAATCTTGAAGTTGTTTAGTGGATCCAGGTTGATACCAGCTGTTAAACCAGACCCGTTTTGAGTGTGGTTTTCGATAAGCTTGTATGTTACGAATCCGGGGGTAACCATTACGAATGGTTAGGAAAACGCAAAGTTCCACAAAGAAAAGAAAGTTCTGGATCGCCGGGAGTTTACTCCTTTTGGGAGCGGCTATCGGGGTTTGGTTCGCTCTGACAAACGGTGCCCGCTTGGCGCCGTTGGCTCTTCCTCAGGGTGAGATGCTCTGGGGCCGGATCGGGGTTGAGGCCATTGGTCCCTTCACCATTGGAGATCAAATCCCAGTGACATTTGAGGTTGAGGCCAAAGAATCGGTTGATTGCCGGTTGCCGGACCTGTCAAAGAGTTTCTCCCAGAATCATCTTGAGGTCATTCGGAAGTATCCGCTACGGAGCCAGAGTTTACCAGGAGGAGTTCGTAAGACGGTTCGATACGTAGTAGTTTCCTGGCAAGCGGGTCGATTTACTTTACCCGCAGTAAAATTACGTTATACTTATCAAAATGCAAAAAGAATTTATACAATAACCGGGCAGACTTTGGAAGTTGTCTCAGTCTTACCGCCGCGTAAGTCCGCAGAACAGTTAAAAGCTCTGGCAATTAAAGGAGTCAAGCAACCTTTGTCGCTACCTCCTCGATATTTGGTATTAGGATGTTACTTACTTGCGACTCTTCTTGTTTCTGCCTTGTTCTGGAGCTTACGGACTCTTAAGAAACATCAGGAGACAGCACCCGTGGAGCCGGAACTTCCTCCAGAACCAGCTGATGTCATTGCCTTACGACGCTTGGAAATTATTAAAAGCTCAAACTACATCGGTGAGAAAAAGTTTCTTGTTTTTTATACCGAACTGAGTGAGTGCATTCGCGAGTATATGGAAAACCGGTACCGGATTAACGCTCTTGAGATGACAACTGAAGAATTCCTGCAGCATCTGACCGGCGATAGTCGGCTTCCCGAGACGGAGCAACAGGTTCTAAAGGAATTTTTAAGTTCGGCGGATCTGGTCAAATTTGCAAAATATATTCCGGCGGAGACTGAAGCCAATCAGGCTTTAGCGGCGATCGAACAATTGATTTTAGCCACACGGGAAGAGATCGTTTCCGAGCCCGCAAGTGACGATGTCGTAGCGATCGAAGCGCCTCCAACCAATTAACCCCGCGAGGTTACCCTTAAGGGGCTAAATACTTTTCAGGAGCCAATCATGATCTTTGCCAATCCTTTATTTTTATTCGGTCTTCTTGTCGTGCCTCCCCTCGCTTTCCTTATCATTTATCACAGGGTGAAGCCTGGCTCGGGTACGATTCATTACTCGGATATCCGGATTTTAGCTGCGATCAAACCTGGTCTGAAGGTACGTTTAGCCAATGGTCTGCCTTGGCTTTCCTTACTCGCTCTTGTCTTGATGATTGTTGCCTTAGCCAGACCCCAAATGGGTTTGGAGCAAAGTCGGATTCGTCATGCAGGGGTGGATGTGATCCTGGCTATAGACGTCTCAAGTAGTATGGGGGCACGGGATTTCACACTTTCAGGCAGACAAGCCAACCGTTTGGATGCTGTAAAACTTGTTGCACGAAATTTCATAAAAAACCGTCCCAATGATCGGATTGGGATCGTAGTCTTCTCAGGTCGGCCTTATATTCTTGCTCCTTTAAGCTGGGACCACGATTGGGCTATTTCGAGGCTTTCAGAGATTAAGCCGGGAACGGTTGAGGAGAGCGGTACAGCCATTGGCGCTGCTCTTGCTACATCCATCAACCGTTTGCAGGATTCAACCGCTAAAAGCCGGGTCATTATTTTACTGACCGATGGCATGAACAACTCCGGTCTAGTCGCACCGGAAACAGCAGCTGCGTCCGCCCGGAAAGCCGGGATGTCATTATATACTATTGGAGCCGGTTCGCGTGGGGTTGCTCCGGTTCCGGTAATTGGTACAAATGGGCATGTAACCTACCAAAATCAAGCCGTCAATATTGATGAAACATTACTCACACAGCTTGCCGAGAGTACCGGCGGCCGTTACTTTAGAGCCACCGATACCCGGAGTCTTTCAGTGATTTTCGAGCGAATCAACCGGATGGCGAAGACCTCGATGGAAGCGCCGAAGTTCAATGATTATCTTGAGCTCTATCCATATTTTTTAGTTGCGGCATTATTACTACTTTGCGGTGAGTCGCTACTCGCCAATACAGTTTTCAGGAGACTGCCATGAGCTTGAGTTATCCGTATTTTGGGTTTTTATTTCTAATTCCTCTGCTGGGAGTCTTCTTTCTAACCTTTATTCGGCAGAAGAATGCACGGGATCTACAACGATTTGCCTCCCCTGAAATCTTCGGAAAGATTTTGGATGATTCCGCAGCCCGGACCAGGTTGTATCGCGGAGTATTGCGGATCATTTGTCTTTTTGTTTTAGTCTTGGCATTGATCGGACCGGAATTAGGATACAATTGGCGGGAACAAAAAGGGCAGGGACTTGAGATCGTATTTGCCTTAGATACATCCAAAAGCATGTTGGCGACAGATATCCAACCCAGCCGGTTAGAACGCGCCAAATTGGCGATTAAGAATTTATTACCCCAAATTGCTGGGAATAAGGTGGGCCTGGTGGCTTTTGCCGGGACCGCTTTTTTGCAATCTCCTTTGACCGTGGATTTTAACGGATTTGTCGCTTCATTGGATGGTTTAGGGGTGCAATCGATTCCCCGGGGCGGCACTGCTATCGGTTCCGCGCTTCAAGTCTGTCTTAAAGCTTTTCAATCTGGGGAAGCCGCACCAAAAATTGTAATATTAATGACAGATGGGGAGAATCATGAAGGTGATCCGGTTTCCTTAGCCCAAGCCGCAGTAAAGCAAGGAATCAACGTTTATACTATTGGGATTGGGAATCCTTCCGGTGTGACAATTCCGGTCACGGATGCAAACGGAAAAACTACATTTATAAAAGATAGTGATGGAAAGGTTGTCAAAACCAAGCTTAATGAGAAAATTTTGCGAGCAATAGCTCAAGCCGGAAAAGGGAGTTATATACGAGGTAACGACGTATCGATGGGACTTACGGAGCTCTATCGTACCGGACTTTCCAAATACCAACGTAAAAAGCTTTCAGCTTCGGAGAAGTGGCAAAAGGAACCAATCAATCGCTACCAGTGGCCGTTAGGCATCGCCATCATTTTTCTTGCAATCGAAATCTGTCTGGGTCGAGTTTCAACATTCCGTAAGGTAAAGGGGGTTAGGGTTTGAAGCGGCAAGTTACATCACCTCTCATGCTTAAAATCGGAGCCGTCCTTATTTATCTGGTCCTGTTGGTTGCTTTAGTTTGGGGGCCTACCATCCGGAATGCTCAAGCCAACCAAAACTTTCGGAAGGGAAACTATCCGCAGGCCCGGGATGAGTATCGAAGGTTTACAGGGGGAGAAGATGTTTCTCCTGTTATTCTTCATAATCTGGGTATAAGCTGGTACCAATTGGGCCGCTTTGCTGAAGCCCGTTCTTGTTTGGATCAGGCTTGCACCAAGTACACAGCTCAAGTCCGTTCCCGAAAAGGAAGCACTCAAGGAAATCCTATCACAGCTCGTTTCCATTATCATCTTGGAAATGCATTATTTCAAATTGCTGCTCAATCCAGTATCATGCGTGCAGATACGGAAATTACCGCTGAGAATAGAAAAAAAATGGAACAGGCAATGGCTGATTATGCAGCAGCTTTAGGTGAATATAAAAAAGCTCTACTCGCCAATCCCAATGATTTTGAGGCAAAGTATAATTATGAGATTACTCTCGCCCGATTGGGCCAGTCACCCCCTCCCCAGCAACAAGAGCGGCCCCCGGTTCAATCGGAAGATCAATATCTAGAGGAAAACCATGAGGATGTCCCCCCGCCAAATGGGAAGGACTGGTAAAGATAATGTTATTTTAAGAAAGGTTATGGCATGAAAGTGCAGAACAACAAGGAGGATTATATGGGGCGTGGATGCTCAAGCAAAGTATCCGGTTTGAAAATTTTGGGACTCGCTTTTTTGATCTGCATCGGGCTAACCTGCGGCTTCCCCACGCAGACTTTGAGAGCCGAAGATGCTGCGGGTTCCGGAGTCATAAGCCAAACCGATACTGGGGAATACCAACCGTATTTTGTAAGATTGGAATTGCCTAAGACCCGTTTATATCAAGGGGAACAGGTTCCGCTTTCCATCAACCTTTATATCACTGGATTAAATGTGGTTGAGGTAAATTCTCCTCTGCTCAATCAGAAAGAATTGGCTTTCGGGACTCTTAGCCGGGCATCTCAGTCTACCCAAACAATTGGTGGACATAAGTATCGCGTGGTTCGATTTAGCACCACAATAACTCCGCTCAAGACCGGGAAGCTTGTTTTGAATCCGATCACTGTGATCTGTAAAATAGGTCAAAAATATGCAGTGACTATGGCGGATGGAAGACAATACGAGCGGGTTGTCCAAAAGAATCTGGAGGTTGCGAGTGCACAGACTCGACTGAATATCCTACCTCTGCCTGAAAGTAATCAACCCGTTGATTTTGGGGGTGGGATAGGACAGTTTCGGATCAATGCCTATCGAAACTCCACCAATCCGATCCGCCAGGGAGAACCTTTTAAAGTCCAACTAACTGTTACCGGCAGGGGGAATTTGAGCAGTATCGGCATGCCGTATCTTAAGACTTCCCCTTTGATTCAAAGCTTTGCTGCAGAGCGGAAACCTTCCACCCGCTCAGATCAAGCAGTTTATGAAACAACCGTTGTGGTTCAAGACGCCAAGATTAAAAATATCGGTCCGTTCCTGTTTGTATACTTTAATCCGAATAACGGTAAGTATGAAACGGCACAAGCGGCACTTCCAGTTACAGTTACGATTGTTCCAGGGACGAGTTCCAATCAAACGGAGCAAAGCCCGAGATCAAAGGATGATGCCGGTGCGAAGCTCGCACCGGTTAAAGAGAATGCAACGGAATTAAATTCTTCTCCTTTTATATTGCTGGAAGAATTTTGGTTTTGGTTACTGCAGTTAATTCCCATACTTTTATGGATAGTGTGTATGAGTTATCGTAATTATCAGCGGATGCTTAAATCCGATCTGCCGCAATCTCGGGCTATCAAGGCCGCAGCTAAATCCGGAAAACGTTTAAACGAAGCCAAGATACTTTTGGATGAGGGAAAGTATGAAGGGCTATTAGAGGAACTTCATTTCATTCTTAGAGAATTTTTAAGCGAACGGTTCAATCTGGCGGCCTCCGGAATGACCGGAGCGGTCGCTTCGGTCCTCGCAGAAAAAGAAGATGATCTACCTCCTCAAGCTCTAGAAGATATCAAAGCTTTTTTTGCCGAGTATGACAGGCATCGTTTTGCAGGAACGGAATTTCAACGCCGGGAGGCGCTCCGCTTATGGGAAATAGTGAACTCGGTGATTGCAGCGATCAATCGAATTCCTACCGAACGGAGCAACAAGGAAATTACTACTGCTTCCGGGACGAAAGGGGGTTCAAACCATGTTTAAGCAATTTACAATGAATCAGAAGGAACTCCCGCGTTTATGGTTGTCAATTGGATTGGTTATGTTATTTTTGTTGGCTTTAAATCTAGTTGGCGCTTCAGCCCAAGAAAATATTTCGAGAGATTTGGGAGGAGCAGTACGGATTTATGCCTCAGCGAATAGTGCTTATGAACAAAGCCGTTATAATCAGGCCCTGGAGGGCTACAATCAATTATTAAAAGCCGGTTTTAACGGCGGCGGTCTTTATTATAATCTTGGGAATACCTATTTTAAGCTATATGATAAAGGTCATGCAGTTTTATATTATGAAAAAGCTATGCGGCTAATTCCTAGAGATACCGCTCTTCAAGCAAATCTAACTCTTGCCTTGAACGGCGTGGAGGAAGGAAGACCCGGGTGGGTTCGTGAATCTTACCGCGCATTGGTAACCTTAGCCCCCCTCAATCAACTGGCTTTAGCAGGTTCCGTTTGTTTTTTTGTATTGATGATTGGCCTATGCTTCCGAAGCCTTTTTCAAGCCAATCATACTTTGGGTTCTCCGGGGAAATTCCGGAAATTATGGCAAGGCATCGTGGTTTTAATGGGAATGGTAACTGTTTTATGTTGGGCAATGACCTTTTTAACCTATATCGATCAACATCAAGACCAAGGAGTAATCGTCAAACCTGCAGTGGCATATTATGAAACATTGCCGGATGCTGCTACCGCATTTCAACTTGCTCCGGGTTCAAGATTACGGATTTTGAAACAAACAGGGGAATGGAGTTATATCGAACGGAGAGATGGGAAACGCGGCTGGGTGCGGATGAGTTGTTATGAGGAGATTTAGGGTTAAGCTATTTCAGGAAGCAGATTCAGAGGGAAGGGTAACCCTGGCCTCTGGTGGTCAAAGGTATTATATCCCGAAAGTTGAAGATAATGCTTTTATAGATTCTATGAACAAGCCGGCGATATGCCGGCTTTTATTTTTTAATTTAAAGTATTTGTGAAAATTAAGAAGGAAGAGATGGCGGGTTACAAAATTCTTTACAAGTAATTGTAAATAGGAAAATCTACCTCCCGTTAGTGACACAGGATACCCACATAGTGTTCCAGGAAGCTATTGCCATTATTGATAATAATTCGGTGGAAAGATTTATGCTGGTATGATATAGTTAAATGCGATGTTCAGATTTCGATTATTTTAATATGCAGATAAACAGAAATTTGCCATACGGATTATTTATATAATCTTGCGGATGGGTAAATCCGAGACTTGGAGAATAATTATTATGATTGAGATCGTATTCAACGATAGTGCTTGTGGAAGTCTTAAAACGGCACAGCACTATGGCGAGGGGAAATATCAAGGTGGGTGTATTGGCGTTATCGTTAGTCACGCAAATGGAAACAAGCCAACCAAAGAGGAAGTTGAAGCTGCTCAACAAGAAGCAAGGGAAAAGGCATGCTTGGCGTGGGAGAGCGCTACCCCCTTGGGTGGAAATACAGCAGACATCTATGGATTCAATTTGGTGCTGAGCGTTGGAGATATTTCGGAGAATCAGCCCGGTATCAAGCGGAGGCAGACGTTGGAAAATTTATACAGCGTTTATCCGAATGACGAGGGGCATCAGGCGGCTCAGGAAATACTTAAAAGGGTAAATGAAGATCTGAAAACGGTTCAGGAACGCGCAGCAGCGGGAGAATCCCTTCGAATCTGGTACAGCAATCAGCCTGATGAAATGTGTGGACTCTATTGGTTCATGGGGCAGTTGAATCAGTGGAAAGTGCATGGCAGACAGGTTTCTATTGTCAAGCTCCCGGAATGGGAAGCTGACGAAAAGGGAAATATCGTGCAGAAAAGCGGCTGGGGTGAAGTTGCTCCCGGAGAATGGCATCGGTATCTTGCCTTGCAAAAGCCTGTGCTACCGGTATTTGAACAAAGCTGTGCATCTCATTGGCAGGAGCTTCAAAGGGAGAACGCACCTTTGCGGGCCACGCTGAATGGGCAGTTGATCAGCGCACCGGAAACCCTCTATGATGGCTTTATCCTTCGTGAAATCGCAGCAGAAGGTGAGGAATTTCAGGAAGCAATGGTTATCGGGCGGGTGATTGGTAAATACCAGCTTGGAATTGGCGATTCCTGGATCGCGTTCCGCATCGAAGAAATGATTCGTGCAGGAAAACTTGAATCTGTGACTGCGGTTGCCAAGGATATGCCGATCTAT
>DASVMB010000560.1:0-6819 GCA_036384575.1 Bacillota bacterium | reverse complement strand
GAGAAAAACGTTATCGAAAGCCGGGTTCTATTCTTACCTCGGGATGATGGTGATTTGGTTCGCCTTCCCGCTCTTTTTAATCGTCTATGCTTCTTTCCAAGGAACGCTGGATATTAGTTTGATTCCGAAGTCGCTTTCATTGAAGGCTTATTATTCAATCCCCCGTTCCTATTGGGATTCCTTTATTTTCAGCCTCTGGCTGGCGGTACTGGCTGCGATTGTTTCGGTTATGGTCGCTGCTCCGGCTTCCTGGGCAATGGTCAGGGGGAGACTGCCCGGTAAAAATCTATTGTCCAATATCGTTCTTTTACCGATTTTAATTCCCAAAATCGTGACCGCTATTGCTTTATTAAGGTTCTTTCTGCCGATCCATCTGACCAATAATTTTTTAGGACTACTCATTGCCCTGGTGGGCGCCAATGGCTTGCCATTGGCTTACCGTTATACTTTGGCTGTAGCGGAAGGGGTTAACGCCACGTATGAAGAGGCGGCCATGACTTTAGGCGCCGGGAAAATGACGGTTTTTACCCGGATCGTCTTACCGTTGATGGGACCTGGGATTATTGTCAGCGCCTTATTTGTATTCATGTCAAACCTGATGAGTTTTTTGATCATCTTCTTTATAGCCGGGCCGATGTCGAGCCCAATTTCAATTCGGTTATTCAGCGATATCGTGGAAAGAGGGGCTCTGCCGCATTCGATTGCCATGGCGGCGATCTTGATTTTTGTAGCGGTCCTATTTTATGTTTTAATCAGCGTGTTTTTAGGACCTGCTTATTTGAGTGGAGTAGTCTTCGCCAAGAAGGATGCATAGTTTCCGAATCGGGTTCGGCTAAGTTTGCCCTTGGGCACGTCTTGTGAAACCACTCAGAATAATTGATTATTGGACTCAAATTGAAGTCGTTTTCTAGAGGAGGACAACGATGGCAACTGTACGATTTGAAAACGTTTCGAAGAGTTTTGGAGAAACTAGCGTAATTAATGATATTTCTTTCGAAATCAAAGATGGCGAACTGATTACCCTTTTAGGACCGAGCGGTTGCGGCAAGAGCACTACACTGAAGATGATCGCCGGTTTGCTCAACCCCAGCCGGGGAAAGATCTTTTTTGACAGTCGCCGGATCGATACGGTCCCGAGCAACCAAAGAAATATCGGCCTGGTTTTTCAGAATTACGCGTTATTCCCGCATATGACCGTTTTCCAAAACGTAGCTTTCGGCCTGGAGATGAAAAAGACAAAGCCTGATGTCATTGCCCGCCGGGTCGATGAAGTCTTGCGCCTGGTCCATATGGAAGAGTATCAAAAACGAAAACCAGCGGAGTTAAGCGGCGGGCAACAACAACGGGTGGCCATTGCCCGGGCGTTGGCCTTTGATCCCGACGTGCTACTGCTTGATGAACCCTTATCCAATCTTGACGCGAAATTACGGGAGAGTGTCCGGCTTGAACTGCGGGCTATCCAGAAAGAGACCGGAAAAACTACAATCTTTGTTACCCATGACCAAATCGAGGCATTAACCATGTCGGACCGGATCTTCCTGATGAACTCGGGCAAGATTGAACAAGAGGGCTCGCCGCTGGAGGTCTATAACCGGCCGCGCTCCATCTTTTCCGCCGATTTTATCGGTTCCAACAATTTCATCGACGGCTTGGTCAAAGAAGTTACTGCCAATGAGTTTGTGCTCCAATTTGCCAATCAGGTTGTGAGATTGCCGAAAACATATGTGGTTTTCACCGAAGGTATCAAAGCCGGGATTCAGTCCAGGTTATGCATACGGCCGGAGAGTATTAAATGGTGCAGCTCCAATACGGGTACGTCCGGTGTGAATTTTCGGGGGAAAGTACTTGAGAAGATCTTCATGGGCGGATATGTCTTCGTGTACCTGAATATTGAGGATGCGATTTTAAAATTCCAGGTGGACCAGAATGAAGCGGCCGAGATTGAAATCGGCCAGAATACCGCGGTAAGTGTCAATGAGTGTATTTTGTTGCCGCGGTCTTAAGCCCTCACCCTGCCCTCCTCCGCTGATGCGCGGAATGGAATCATGACAGCGGGGGGAGGGTTGCTGATTTGTTTACCACAAAGTGGTGAAATCCTATTTACTTTTGATCCGATTCAGGATATAATTCAAGCAAGATGATTGTTAAATATTTAACAAATTTGCCTTCTAATCCATATATCATGCTTAATCGCGGCGTATATTAGTGAATGAGGAGGTAGAAATGGGTAACGAATTCGTAGCGGTTTCGGCGGAGTTGATCAACGACAAAGTACAATTTCAAGGAAAAACTCGAACCAATCAACCGATTATTTGCGACTATGCTCCGCCTTTGGGGGACGGCCAGGGTTATACGGGACTTGAGCTATTTCTGGTAAGTCTCGCCGATTGCAGCGGTTCGACGGTGGTTTCTTTGCTGCGGAAGATGAGGAAGGATGTCTCCGGGTTCCGGGTGAATGCCCAAGGGGTACGGCGTGAAGAGCATCCCACCTATTTTGAGAAGATAACTTTGGAGTTTATTCTCGATTCCCGGGATGCGGCAGAGGCTGATCTGCAAAAGGCAATCCGGTTAAGCGAGGAAAAGTTTTGCCCCGTCTGGGCGATGATCAAGAATAACGTAGAAGTTGCCACCCGGTTCAAGATTGTTGCTTCGTAAACCACGGATTGATAATGTTAGTTTTGTCTTTAGCTTAATTTATTTACGACGTGCGTATATGGAATGAACAACCGGCGCTCAGTTAGTTAAAATTTTAACAAACTGATACGAGAAGAGGTCATTTTTTAAGCGAACGATAACGGAGGAGATTCCATGAGAAAAATGAGATCGGAACGAAAAGCGGCGGTAATTCCGGAGGCGGTGATGAAACGGCTTCCAGTCTACCAGCGGTATTTAAGCGAAATGCTACACCAGGAGTACGAAAGGATCTCCTCCCAGGAACTGGCCGCCAAGATTGGAATAACCGCTTCGCAATTGCGGCAGGATCTTAGTTATTTCGGAAGTTTCGGCCAGCAAGGTTACGGGTACCATACCGGCGAGCTGCTCTCTCAGGTCAATAAGATCCTGGGCCTGGACCGAACCAAGCAAGTCGTCCTGGTCGGTGCGGGCCATCTGGGACAGGCGCTGCTCAGCTACACCAACTTTACGGAACGGGGTTTTATTTACAAGGCTGCTTTCGATATTCAACCGGCGCCGGGAGGGAGGGTCGCCGGAATCCCGGTGCTTCCGGTGGCTGCATTATCCGAATATTTGGCGGAGACGCCGGTGGAGATCGGCATCATTACCACCCCGGCCGGGGTGGCACAGGAAATCGCCACTACGTTGGTACGCGGGGGGGTAAAGGGGATTTGGAATTTCGCTCCGGTAGCTCTCAATGTTCCATCTACAGTCGTGGTTGAACACGTACATATTAGTGAAAGCTTGCTTGTGCTCTCATTCAAACTGGAACAGGAGCGGAGGTGGGCGGGGAAAAACCCTGAATAACCGCAGGAAAACCAATTTCAGGTCTCATATTCGCAAAGGAGGTCATCAAAATGGGAAAAAAGGATACCCGAAACGAGCAGCATGATACGGTAGTAAAAGAGGGGTTACCGGTACAAGCTTCACCAGTCAAAGAGGTTGAGGGAAAGCCATCCGTTTCCGAAAAGACAGCCGCCACGGAAAGGATATCCACAGTCATCGATGAGTTGGTGAAACAGGCGGAGATCGCCAAGAACCGGTTTATGGAGTATAACCAGGAACAGATTGACGCCATCGTTAAGGCGATGGCTCTCGCCGGGATCGATAAGCATATGGAATTAGCCCGGATGGCCGCGACCGAAACCGGTATGGGAATCTACGAGGATAAGATCGCCAAGAACCTTTTCGCCACCGAAGAGGTCTACCACAATATTAAAAATGAGAAGACCGTCGGGATCATTGAAGAAAACGAGGAAGAGGGGTTCATGAAGGTCGCCGAGCCGATTGGAATTATCGCCGGAGTCACGCCGGTGACCAATCCCACTTCGACGACGATGTTTAAATGCTTAATCAGCATCAAGACCCGGAACCCGATTATTTTCAGTTTTCACCCCAAGGCGATTCGGGCCAGCATTGCAGCAGCCAAGGTAATGCTGGATGCGGCGGTAGCCGCCGGCGCTCCGGAGAACTGCATCGGCTGGATCGCCGAACCTTCGATTCAAGCCACCAATCTTTTGATGCAGCATCGGGGGATCAGCATGATTTTAGCCACCGGCGGCACCAACATGGTTCAGGCCGCGTACTCCTGCGGCAAACCGGCTCTGGGGGTCGGTCCGGGCAATGTGCCCTGCTATATTGAGCAAACCGCCAATCTGCGACGGGCGGTCTCGGATCTGATCTTGAGTAAAACCTTTGATAATGGTGTAATCTGCGCCTCGGAACAAGCGGTGGTGATCGACCGGGCCGTGGCCGACCGGGTGAAAGACTTGATGCGGGAGTACGGATGCTATTTCCTGAAACCCGATGAGATTGGGAAACTGGCGGCGGTTGCCATCGATCCGGAACGCGACAGCATGAGTCCGGCTGTGGTGGGACAGCCGGCGGCGAAGATCGCCGCCATGGCCGGCTTTGAGGTGCCGGAAGGGACAAAAATCCTCGTGGCCGAGCTCGAGGGGGTCGGACCCGAGTATCCGCTCTCCCGGGAGAAACTCAGCCCGATTTTGGCCTGCTATACTGTTGCCGATTACCACGAGGGGATTAAACTTTGCGAAAAGATCACCGAGTTCGGGGGACTTGGTCATTCGGCGGTGATCCATTCGGGGAGCCAGGAAGTGATTGATGAATTCGCCCGGCGGCTACGCACCGGACGGCTCCTGGTCAACTCGCCCTCTTCTCACGGCGCCATTGGGGATCTGTACAATACCAATACCCCCTCGCTCACCCTGGGTTGCGGATCGATGGGCCATAACTCAACCACCGATAACGTGTCCGTCCGTAACTTGATCAACATTAAGCGGGTGGCGATCCGCCGCGATCGGATGAAGTGGTTTAAGATTCCGCCCAAGATCTATTTTGAATACGGTTCATTGCAGTACCTCAGTAAAATAAAGGGGAAAAGGGCCTTCATCGTCACCGATCCCTTCATGGTGAAACTGGGTTTCCCGGAGAAGGTCACCTACCAATTGGATAAGATAGGGTTCGACTACCGGATCTTCTCCGAAGTGGAGCCCGATCCTTCAGTGGACACGGTCATGAATGGTTGCCGGGAGCTCAATGCCTACCAACCGGATCTCATCATCGCCCTGGGCGGCGGTTCCGCAATCGATGCCGCCAAGGGAATGTGGCTCTTTTACGAACATCCGGACCTGGAGTTTGAGACCTTGAGGCTCAAGTTCGCCGATATTCGCAAGCGGGCTTTCAAATTTCCGGATCTGGGCAAGAAAGCCACCTTTGTGGCGATACCCACCACCTCCGGGACGGGTTCCGAAGTGACCGCCTTCGCGGTGATCACCGACAAGAAGCGGAATATCAAATATCCGCTGGCCGATTACGAGTTGACTCCGGATATCGCGATTATCGATCCCGATCTGGTGATGACCGTGCCGCAAAAGGTAACCGCCGATACGGGAATGGATGTGCTGACTCACGCGATTGAGGCATACGTCTCGGTGATGGCCTCGGATTACACCGACGCGCTGGCTGAGAAGGTCATCAAAATGGTCTTCGAGTTTCTGCCGCGGGCTTATCAAAACGGCCAGGACCGGGTGGCCAGGGAAAAGATGCATAACGCTTCCTGTATGGCGGGAATGGCCTTCACCAATGCCTTCCTGGGAGTCAATCACGGAATGGCCCATACTTTAGGCGGAAAGTTTCATATTCCGCACGGCCGGGCCAATGCCATCCTTTTACCCTACGTCATCGGGTACAATGCCAAAAAGCCCAGCAAGTTTATGGCATTTCCCCAATACGAGTACCCCATTGCCGGGGAGCGTTATGCGGAGATCGCCCGGCTCCTTGGTTTGCCGGCCGATACCCCGGAACAAGGTGTGGCCAGTTTGATCAAGGCCGTGAAAGAGCTGATGGTCAAGGTGAATATCCCGTTGACGTTGGCCGAAGCGGGGGTGGATCGGGAGGCTTTCGAACGGGAAGTCCGGGAAATGGCCGATCTTGCCTTTAACGATCAAACCACAGGGACCAATCCGCGGATGCCGTTAGTTGCCGAGATTGAGGAAGTATATCGCGAAGCATACGGCGCTCCGCAGTCGAAGCCATCGCAATCCAAAGTTACAGACAAGACTCCTTCTCTTGCGGGGGTATGAGTGAAATCATCGCTTAACCGCGAAATAATTTAGAGAGTAAAAAGCAACGACCTGAAGTAGGGGCCGTTGCTTTTTTTTTCGTCTTGAACCATGAATGGGGCAGGGTCACTGTTTCTTGAGCGTATCTATGATGTCCCCGGAACTCACATAACCAAGTTCCACGAGTAACTCGCCGATTTTCTTCTCGGGCTGGGTCCGCTGAAGTTCCAGAGCTCTCTCCAACTGAATTTCGGAAATGAAACCGCCTTGAATTAACAAGTCGCCGATTCTCATCATATTTCACCCCCATATATATTCTTCGAGCTATCCCAGAAAATTCCTGCACCGATATGAAAAACCTCCGGACTGGCCGGATGTGGCCTAAGATATGGTATAATCGAGGCATGAGGCAATAGGAAACAGGCAATTGGCAACAGGGTATAGGTGTTTCGTTGAAGTTAAGGCATGGGGCGTGAGCATCGCGCCCTGTAGAGGCGCGCGGCAACTCACCCCGCGGTGCTTATAAGCTTTCAGTATGACCCTACGCCGCGTTTTAACGCGACCT
>DASVMB010000559.1:0-4354 GCA_036384575.1 Bacillota bacterium | reverse complement strand
GAAAAGTGTGAAATGAAAATAAAAAGAGTAACGCGAATGTCCCAAAGTCGCGTTACTAAATGATCGTTCATATTGGCATAATAACCCTGAATTTCATGGGCCAAAGGGAAATGCTCTCCACTGGCATCAGATATTGACAGTCTATCCAGGGTATGATAATATGAGGCTGTAAAACCTAGTAAATAGGTAGGGATTAATAAATAGTAAATTACTCGTAATTAAATTTTAAGAAAATACTCGGTTTTGAAAGTGAGGGGAACGGGTTGCGTATTTCCACCAAAGGGGAGTATGGAATCAGGGCCATGCTGGAGCTGGCGCTGCATTACCGGGAGGGGCCGATGGCTTTGGGAAAGATCGCCGAGCGGCAGGCTATCTCCGAACCGTACCTCGAGCAACTGGTAGCAAGTTTGCGTAAAGCAGGACTTTTAACAAGCGTCCGGGGAGCCCTGGGAGGGTATGAACTGACCCGTGATCCGGGAGAGATCGCGATTGGTGAGATTATCCGGGCACTCGAAGGGCCCATCGCTCCCATGGAGTGCGTTCGCGAGGAAACTGAAGGTTTGGGATGTGAAAACTCCGAGCGTTGTGCCACCCGGTTGTTATGGCGCAAATTGCAGGCCAGCATCAATGAGGTGCTCGACACCACAACCCTGGGTGACCTTGTCGCCGATAATAAACGATTAAATCAGGATGAAGTCATGTATTATATCTGAAGAGGTGTTTATTGATGAAACGAATTTATATGGATCATGCGGCCACCACCCCGGTGGATCCAGTGGTTTTGGAGGCAATGACTCCTTACTTTACAACCAATTTCGGCAATCCATCGAGTATATACTGGTATGGCCGGGAAAATCGCAAGGTGTTGGACGATGCCCGGGCGACAGTGGCTGCGGAGATCGGAGCCGAGAACCCCAGTGAGATCATTTTCACCGGCGGCGGATCCGAAAGCGATAATCTGGCGATCAAGGGGGTAGCCGAAGCCTATAGGGATAAAGGCAATCACATCATCACCTCGGCCATCGAACATCATGCGGTTTTGAACACCTGTGAGTATCTTGAAAAACACGGTTACAAGGTAACCTATCTTCCGGTAGACGGGGATGGTTTAGTAAGCCCGGAAGCGGTGGCGAATAGTCTGACTGATTCAACCATCCTGGTATCGATCATGATGGCCAACAATGAGGTAGGTACGATTGAACCCATCGCCGAAATCGGTAAACTCTTGCGTGAACGGAAGGTGCTCTTCCATACCGATGCGGTTCAGGCAGTCGGCTCCATCCCCGTGAACGTTCGGGATCTTTCAGTTGACCTTCTGTCTATGGCAGCCCACAAGTTTTACGGGCCTAAGGGGGTCGGAGCACTTTATGTTCGAAAAGGAGTCAAACTGCAACCGGTGATTCTTGGAGGAGCCCAAGAACGCAATCGCCGCGCCGGTACCGAGAATGTACCCGGGATCGTCGGCCTCGCCAAGGCGTTACAACTGGCCAACGCCAATATGAACGAAACCACACCGCGAATCACCGAATTACGGGATTATTTGATCGATAATGTATTGAACCGTTTTGACCATGTGAGATTGAACGGGCATCGTACCAAGCGGCTGCCGGGAAACACCAATTTCAGCTTTGAATTTATCGAAGGCGAGTCCATGTTGCTAAACCTGGATTTTAAAGGGATCGCCGCTTCAAGCGGTTCGGCATGCACCTCCGGGTCTCTGGAACCATCCCACGTGCTTTTGGGAATGGGGATCTGCCACGCGGTGGCCCACGGCTCACTGAGGCTGACTTTGGGGAAGGAGAACACCAGGGAAGAGGTAGATTACCTTTTGGGGGTCTTACCGGAGATCGTCGATAAACTTCGGGCGATGTCACCTTTATATGAAGCGGAAAGAAAGGAGTGTGCGACATGTACACAGAAAAGGTAATGGATCATTTTCAGAACCCGCGTAACGTGGGGGAGATTACGGATGCTAGCGGTGTCGGGCAGGTTGGTAATCCGGTTTGCGGAGATATCATGAAGATCTATCTCAAGATCGAAGGGGAGCGGATCTTGGATGTAAAGTTCAAGACCTTTGGGTGCGGCGCAGCCATCGCCACCAGTAGTATGGTGACGGAGATGGTTAAAGGCAAAACCATCGATGAGGCTCTGGAGATCACCAACCAGGCTGTGGCTGAGGCCCTGGACGGGCTGCCTCCCCAAAAGATGCATTGCTCCAACCTGGCGGCCGACGCCTTGCATAAGGCGATTGAAGATTATCGGATGCGGCAGGCCGGATGATGGGGGCCAGGGTTCTGATGGCAATGAGCGGCGGCGTCGACAGTTCGGTAGCCGCCGCATTACTGCTGGAACAGGGTTATGAAGTCATCGGGGTTACAATGCAGCTCTGGTCGGAGGCTCTTCCCTACGGCGTAGAAGTCGAAGGCGGCTGCTGCTCATTGGGGGCGGTAGAGGATGCCCGGGCGGTAGCCGGCAAGTTGGGAATCCCATACTATGTCTTAAATTTTCACGATCAGTTTCAAAAACAGGTTATCGATTACTTCGCCAATGAGTATCTGGCGGGACGGACCCCCAACCCTTGTATTGTCTGCAACAATCTGCTGAAATTCGGTGGACTGCTTGACAAGGCCCGCGCCTTGGGCGCCGACTATGTTGCTACCGGGCATTACGCCCGGACCGGCCCCGACCCGGAAAGCGGGCGTTATCTCTTAATGAAAGGCCAAGATTCCTCCAAGGACCAGAGTTACGTGTTATACGGCCTGACCCAGGAACAGTTGGCCAGGACCCTCTTTCCCCTTGGGAATTTCACCAAGCCTGCAATTCGTCAAAAAGCGGCGGATTTAGGTTTAAAGGTGGCCACCAAACCGGATAGTCAGGAGATCTGCTTTGTTCCGGATCAAGACTACTCCCGATTTATCGCGGAGTACCGGCCCGGAGAGATGCGGCCCGGCAAGATACGTGATACCGACGGAACCGTACTGGGTGAGCACAGCGGGGTTGCCAATTTCACCATTGGCCAACGTAAAGGGTTGGGGATTGCCTCGGGTACACCCCTTTATGTCACCGCCATCCGGCCCGAGACCAATGAAGTCGTAGTCGGCACCGCTGAGGAAGTAATGGCTGATGGGCTTTTTGCAACCGGACTGAACTGGATTGCCATTCCTTATTTAAAAGGACCGCTTCCGGCGGAAGTCAAGATCCGTTACAGCGCGCGGCCTGTTCCGGCCTTACTGGAGCCGGATAACAGCGGACGGGTGGCGGTGCGGTTTGAACGGTCGCAGCGGGCAATCACCCCGGGGCAGGCAGCAGTCTTTTACAACGGCGATCAGGTTATCGGCGGCGGAACCATAGAAGAGTCATTTTCTTGAAATTTCATATGTTTCGTAAACCGTTCATGAATCTTGCCTGATTGGGAGATACTATCTCCTATAAACCGGGTTTTGGAGGAATCATTCTAAAAAGAGGAGCCCTCCATGAAAGGGGTGAGATAATGAACAGGTTGATCCGGGGAGCCATTACCGGTAGTTTGATCGGGGCCGGAATCGGTGTTACAATGTTATGGATGCGACGGCGTAATCAGAGTTTCATGAAATCGGCGATGGTACAACCGCATGAGATGCGGGGGAGAACTCGAGGCACCCTGCATATGGTGAAAAATAACGCCATGCGCTGGACATCTGCTGTCAAAAGCGGTACCGAGGCTTTTTCCCGCCGTTTGGCCCACCGTATTTCTTGAGAAGGTTTTCAGCAGGGGATGATGTACCGGACGGTGAAATCGAGTTTCAATCAACCCGCATCCATCCCATGCGCGCTGCGCAAATAATCGTATGATGGAATCGTTCGGCCGGCCTTCGAGCCGGCCGTTTGTAATCCCTTTATCGGGGTTTGGAGGACTCGTGACAGGATATGTTCTACGGGAGCGGGGTGAATTAGCACCACGACAAGTAATCGTCGCAGACCTTTTTTTTTCGGACTAATCATTCCGCTTGGCCTGGCCGTTTTAATCTTGGCCCGCGAGGTGATCTGGCCTTTCGTGGCCGCCTTTTTTCTTGCCTTTGCCATCAATCCGGTCGTCGATTTCTTTCAGAGGAAGGGGGCGCGCCGCGATTGGGCGATCCTTACTGTCTATCTGGTCTTGACGGTTTTAGTCATTCTCTGCTTTCAGCTACTCATCCCGCTCTTGGTGAATGATATCACCGAGATTTTGCAGCGTTTGCCGGTGATTTTCAAGGAATTGGAGACTGGTGGCGACCGGTTGATCCGATCCCTTGACTCCTGGCCCTTGCCATTCAATCCACGTGCACTCATCACCGATTTGGGCCGTCGGGGCGAATCGATTCTGCGTCAGACGCTA
>DASVMB010000558.1:0-4976 GCA_036384575.1 Bacillota bacterium | reverse complement strand
ACGGTTACCGCAAAGTTTACGGCCGAGTCGCAGCAGGTCAAGCAGATCCTGGAGAGCAATATGGATGATCTACGGCGGCACTTGCAGGAGAACGGTATCCAGGTGGATTCGTTGATGGTCTCGGTGGGAAATTCGGGCACCGGTAATGAACAGTTTGCCCGGGGATCCTATAACCAAGATTTCCGTAACGATTCCGGAAACTTCGGTTACAGCCAACCTGCGGATCAGGATGAAGTGGAATCGGGTCGCGAGGAGACGCGCCGCCCGGTTCGGGATACAGTCATTGATTTGATTGCGTAAGCTGAAAGATTGTATAAACGGAAAGAGGTGATACAAGGTGATAAGCGGAACGGATGCAACGACTCAAGCAACAGGTCTTTCATCGGGGTCGGATACTCAAACCCGCACACCCAAATCGGAACTGGGCAAAGATGATTTTCTCAATCTCCTCGTCACCCAGCTGCGTTACCAGGATCCTTTAAAACCGATGGAAGATAAGGAATTCATCGCTCAGATGGCTCAGTTCACCTCGCTTGAGCAGATGCAGAACTTGAATAAGGCCATGTCGTCAATTCAAGCGGCGGGAATGATTGGCCGGACGGTCAAAGCCGAGATTAACGGGGAGGACGGCACGGAACTGGTTTACGGTACGGTAATTTCATCCAAGGAGATTAGCGGCGAAATCTATCTGAATCTGGACAATGGCCGCCAAATCAAGGCAAAGGATGCCACGACTACTTTCAGCGGCGAGGGTCTCTGGAAAGAAGCCGAATCCATGGTGGAGAAGAACGTATACGTTCGTGACGGCGTTGATGCCGATGGTAATACCGATAACGTCTATGTGATGTATGTGGCGGGTATCAAACAGATTGTCGACACTGTCGGAAACAGCACCATCAAATTGTTGACTTCCAATTCTTACAAAACTGTTACCGGCAATCTGACCGACGCACAGGCTCTGGTCGGCAAGAAAGTCTATATCAAGCAATACGATGAAGAAGGCAAGGAGAGCGATGTCCTGCTTCAGGTAAAGGTTACCGGTGCCGAGGTGGAAAACAACACGGTGAAATTGAAGTACGGGAGCGGTGACTCCGAACAGACCTTTGAGTTTAAGGACATCATGAATATCAACGATGCCATCGAGCTGAAGGATATCTGGAATGTAGTCCCCGATGCAGAGGATGTCAGCAATGAGTGAAAAAATCTTCATCTCGCCTCAGATTGGTCCAGCGACCACTGGAGTCGGGCCGCAACCGGTAAAAGTCCCGGTTCAAGGCGCAAGCTTTGAAAGCCTGTTCCAGAAGGAGCTTGAGGGCCAAACCGAGGTTAAGTTCTCGGCTCACGCGTTAAAAAGGCTTGAAAGCAGGCAGATCGCTTTAAACGACAAAGATATGAATCTCATTAAAGATGCGATCAACCGGGCCGAGGCCAAAGGCGCCAAGGAATCCCTGATTTTGTTGGACAACCTGGCGCTGGTGGTCAGTATCAAGAACCGGACAGTCATTACCGCAGTGGATGAAGGCAGTATGAAGGATAACGTCTTTACCAACATCGACAGCGCAGTGATTGCGCGCCAATAAATTGTACGTTAAACAATGATTTCACCAAGACTGGCGCGTGAAAGAATGAGGCCGGACCTCTTAAAAACTGAGGAAGCCTCAGACCCGCCGAATGACGGAGGCGGGGTACCATTAACTAAAGGAGGTCGATTTATTATGATGCGTTCCATGTACTCCGGCGTCGCCGGTCTGTTAAATCATCAGATCCGGATGGATGCCATCGGTAATAATATCGCCAACGTAAACACCGTCGGTTATAAAAGCAGCCGGGTCACCTTTCAGGATACGCTCAACCAGACACTCCGCGGCGCTTCGGCTCCCAACGGCAACCGCGGCGGAATCAACCCAGTGCAGGTCGGTTTGGGAATGAACCTGGCAAGTATCGATATCCTGGAAACCCAGGGAAACCTCCAGAATACCGGGAGAACCACGGATGTAGCCCTCCAGGGTGACGGCTTTTTTATCGTCAATGACGGAAACCGTCAGTATTATACCCGGGCCGGCAATTTCAACCTGGAGCGGGACGGCCGCTTGGTGAACGCTTCCAACGGTATGATCGTCCAAGGATGGGTGGCCGATAACTTGGGCAATATTAATGCCAATGCTCCGGTGACTGATCTCCGGTTGCCGCTTGGGCAGATCATTTCGCCCATTGCCACTACTCATATGGAACTCGGAGGCAACCTGGCCTCCAACACCAATATCAATGTTGAATATGCGGAGCTGGCACTGACCGACCCCGATAAAAACCCGATTACGGTCAAATTTAAATTGATACCAACAGGGTTCAATCAGTGGAATTACACCGCAGAAGTTGATGAGCAGTATGGGAGTATTACGGGGGGTACACCTTCCGGAACGCTAACCCTCAATGAGAACGGGGTTGTTACAGGCACCGGTGGTTTCTTTGAGGTAACCCCGAAAAACGGCACCGAGATCCGGATCGAACCCCCGCGGCTAGGACAGTTGAATGGCGGTTACTTCGCCGCGGATCAGACCGGAACGAATCAAGATATTCAATTAGGAGCGCTCACCGGAGCGGGACCCTGGACCTTTGACGACTTTACGGCACCGGCAGATTTTGGACCGTTACAGGACGCCAATGGCAACCCGTTGAATATTACTTATAATATCACCGCTTTAGGAAACGACAGATATCAATGGCAGATTACCTCTGGCGCCAACACCCAGCTAGTATCGGGAGGCATCGGAACCTTCCAGTGGACATCGACCCGCGGCGTCTATAATGCGGAACCCAGCACCGCGACGGTGATTAAATCGACGCTGGCCGGAGGAAAAGGAAACGTTACCATCAACGCGCCATCCGAGCAGACTGGGAATCCGTTCTTCTCTGTGAACGAACTTGCGCCGGTGACGTTACCCGCCACTTCAACCCCAGTTGGAGCTATTCCCGGTACGCTCAGCTACAACGTATTCAACGCCAGTGGTGAACTTTTGACAAGACTTCATTTTGCGAGCACTGATGGGGCAGATCCTCGTAACTATATCCTAACAGTTGATAATGGTACAGTGTTGAACGGTGCAGATGGTGTACTAAATTGGGATGGGACAAACATCGCAGGTTTCACCCCGACGGGCGGTAATGCGGTGATTAAGCTCAACAATGGAGTCGAGATTACTATCCCGACGGGTGCACCTGCAAACCCCAGTTTCACTACTCTTCTTGCAGTTGGGAGCAAAAACGAACAAGTGGAGGCCACCATCCCGGATCCGGTGACGACCATGACCAAGGTATACGACTCCCTGGGCAAGGAACACATGATTACCACCACCTCCACCAAGGTGGGGGATAATCGCTGGACATGGGAGACCATGGATGAGTATAACAATCCCATCGGCAACGGCGATCTCTACTTTGACAGCCAGGGCAATTTTGTTTCATATACCGGCGGTCCCATCGTCTTTACACCGTTCGGCGCCCAGACGGTGAGCATCACTCCGGATTTCAGCGACTTACGGCAATGCGCCGGATCGCTCGATGCCGACACGAAGATGGCTATTTCCGAGTTTAACTCCCCGTATCAGGATGGGTATCCCATGGGCCAGCTCGACTCGATCAACATCGATAAGGCCGGCCGGATCATCGGTGTCTTCTCCAACGGGATGAATCAAAATTTAGGACAGATGGCCGTCGCCTATTTCACGAATCCGGGAGGTTTGACCCGCTCGAGCGATACACTGTTTGAAGAAAGCAGCAACTCCGGAACCGCTCAAATCGGCCAGGCCGGTCAAGGCGGCCGGGGCCAGGTGACTCCGGGTGCGATTGAGATGTCCAATGTCGATCTCTCACAGGAGTTCACGGATATGATCACTACGGAACGCGGCTTCCAGGCCAACTCGAGGATCATTACCACTTCCGACGAGATGCTGCAGGAATTGGTGAATCTGAAACGGTAAGACATAGGCAACAGGCAACAGGCAACAGGGATAGGTAAAAGACATGAGGGTTAGGGTGATGGGCCCGAATCCGGATCTATCCACCCTATCCCTGAGAGGGGATCGGACGGGTTTGGCAGAAAACCAAAGACCTGCAAAGGCTTGGCAGGTTCCCTTTCAGGGATAGGGTAGTCGGCGCAAACCCGACCGGGATTTGCATGCGAAGCCAGCTTTCATTTCACTAATAACCGGGAGGCAAAGCCATGATCGAAGTTCGCCGCCTAAATAATGAGGAACTGTTCATTAATCCTCATTTGATAGAGATTATTGAATCCACTCCAGACACGGTGATTACCTTGACAACCGGGAAAAAACTGGTGGTTAAAGATCCGGTAGCCGACATCGTGGAACGCATCATCCGTTACCGACGGATGATCGCCGGGCCAACCATTACCGAATCCGGTGAAACCCGGTAAACTCATTCATTCTCGAAATGAATCCGCTTTATTGATATATTTTGCAACTCATAGTATCATAAAAACTATACAGATAAATCCAGGATGTTTATGTACCAAAAAATATAACATGATGATGGGATCTATCATGTTGTTCCAGGGAGGGTTGACTCGTGGCGGAAGATACTAGCACTAATACTAATGCTAACCCCACACCGAAAGCAGCTGCAAAAACAGCGACTGCCGGAGCAGGCAATAAGTTTACAATGTATATCATCATCGGATTGATTGTTTTGCTAATTACGGTAATGATCATGGCTACGGTCTTGATTACGACTTTCAGTAATCTCAAGGCACCTCAGACCATTGTTAAAACCGTTCCATCTGCTCCCGTTCAATCGGAGGAAGTGGGCCTTTGGGTACCTTTAGGGGAAATGATCATCAATCTTTATTCGGATGACCCGGCCACCGCTCACTATCTGAAGATTAATATCACACTGGAAGTAGCCAAGGATGAAAAGATTAAAGAAGAGATTACGGACAGAGTTCCCGAGATTAAAGACTT
>DASVMB010000557.1:0-3429 GCA_036384575.1 Bacillota bacterium | reverse complement strand
ACATTGTACTCAAATTTATTATCCGCCCCGCCGTAGACGGCCAGGCCGTTGGCCAACCATGGGCATTGGATGGTATTATAACGTACGACATTATTTTTACAAGGGTCTGTACCCATCCAGGTGGCGGACCATATGGCGATTGAATCATCTCCGGTGTTCCGGAGCGTGCACTGGGAGACCGTCGTGTTACAGGTACCGCTGCAAAGATTGATCCCATCGGCAAAGGTATTCCGAATCCTGCACCCGGTAATGACGAGTCCATTGGTCGGACCATTGACCCAAATACCGCATTTCAAATGCTCCATCCAGATATTTTGGATCACCGAACCGGTTCCGGCATTGCCGTCAAATCCGGTTTCGGGGGCGCTATCATCCCGGATGGTGGTATCGCCGTATAAGGCAAAATCATAAAATTTGCAGTTGTTGCCGTTCAATGCAAAGCAGGCACCCGTTCCCGTAAGCACCGAATACCACATTCCGGCGCCGCGAATGGTTACATTGTCAACCTTGAGGCGGACTGCTATATTAAAGGTTCCCGCCGGGATCCAAACCCCCTTGCCTTGAGATTTGGCTTCAGCAATACATTTTTTGATCTCTTTCGTATTGTCATTACTGCCGTCCGGGACGGCACCGTAATCCGTGATGGAAAGGAAATCGGCAGGTTTGGTTAATGCCGGCCCTACGTTTTCCATATCGATCAAGTCAATGATATAGTAAGCCGAGGTATCTGCGGCATCCTTCTGCAATCTAACTTTAGTGCCGGCGCCTAACGTCCCGGCTTTGAAAATTGCCCGGGTTTCATCGAAGAAACGGTGGGGATTGCCCTGACCCGGGTCGTTGGACCAGGGATATGCCCCATATACCCAGGCATACTTGGAAGTTAAGGGAATATCTTCGGAGTGAACTCCATTGATATACAAACTAATTGGAGCTATAATGCCGCCACCGCCGGGAGCGTCAGGCATACAGTAACGAATCACAATCGAGTTGGCGGGTTGAGTAAGCGTGAATTCCACATATTGGCCGGTGGTGTCCAATCTTACCGCTTTTCTGCCTGATGCTTCCGACTGGATGATGTGGAAGGTACGATCGGCCCTAAGAACGGTACCGCTGGTGACAGCACTTTCAGCTTCATATTCCACGTAAGATACGGTAGCTCCCCGATTTTTCAGATTGGGCCTGGGAGTAGGTGAAGATATTGGTTGCGAACCTGTTTGGTTCGGACTTGGTGTTGGAGCTGAAATCGCCGGAGTCACTGGGGTCCCTCCAATATTCAACTGTTTGGTATAGGTTTTATTATCCCAATTATCTTCAGCCATCCGCCTGACATCATCCAACCTAGCCATGACGGCATGGGTTCCGTCTTCGTCACCGGCCACCGGATTCGCCGGAGACCAAGCAATGTCGGTTATGACCAGATCACACCCGGCAAAAACGACGAATGAAAAGTCAAACAAAAAGATCAGCGCGGTTATTGCAATCAAAGTACTTTTCAGCTTTTGAGACAGCCCATTTTGGCATTTCATTAGGGTTAGTACACTTCCAACTCGGCAACTTGGCCTGCATCGGCTTCACTGTTGGTGGTGAAACTCAAACGCAGATATCTGGCATTGGCCGCGACTGATATCGTAACGATATTTTGATTGGTATCGGGATCAAAGGTATATTTTACGGGAGCAACGAATGTAGTAAACGTAGCACCATCCATACTGCCAAGGACTTCTATGGTTTGGGTCCGTTCTTCCCAGATCGGTTTGGGATTCAGTTTGATGACGACGGATGTAATTTTAGTGGCCGCCTCGAAATCAACGGTAAGCAGATCCGGGTATGAGCCGGCAGCGCCTTCCCAATAGGAATTGATATTGCCGTCATTGGCATTTTTTACGAAGAAATACTGCGTATGACTACTTTCAGTGATTGGTTTGTTTAACGCAAGATTGACAGCAGACGCAGCGGTATCATCGGCTCCCGCCAAAGTAATCATTGAGAAAATCAACCCCACAACGATCAACGCAACCAGCATAAACTTTTTCATGTTTTTACCCCCTTCAAATGATTTTGTGGTTCTCCGGTGTTTAAAATCACGGAACGATTATTTATGTTAAACGGTTAACTAATTTTGCAAAAAAAATTATCCCTCTACCAAAAATGATTTATCAACAGTCTAAAACCAACCTATACTATAGCTTTTTGGTTGATTCCCGTTGAATCAACTCCACCGATAAGATTTTCGTTTCACTGGTTTCACTCGGAAGTTCAATGTCGCTAATGATTGCTTCGACCGCTGCAACTCCTTTTTTAAATATATTCTGCCGCACAGTCGTCAATCGCGGCACAACATATTTACATAATTGTATATCATCAAATCCAACCACCGAATAATCATCGGGGACTGTCTTGCCATGATCCCGGAAAACATTGATCAATCCAAAGGCGACAACATCAGCAACCGTAACAACCGCGGTTATTTCACCGCCGGACTCCATGATTCTCTTTCCGGCTTGATAACCACCCTCAAAGGTAACATGATCTTCGAAAATCAAACCAGGATCCGGAGTAATGCCCGCTTCTTGCAAGGCTTTTTTATAACCCTCAAAACGCTCGCGGTTTACACCACTTTGTTTCACGCTTCCCGTGACGAACGCAATATGACGATGGCCTAAACTGATTAAATGCTTGGTTGCAAGATAACCACCGTTTTTATCATCGGCCATGATCCGGTGAAATCGCGTTGCAAACTCCTCGTAAGCATCGATCAATACCACCGGCAAATTGATCTCTTCCATTTCGTTAAAAAAGCTCCGGGGCAACATACCCAACATAATAATCCCGTCTAAATTCCGTTTGGTAACCCATTCCTTACATTGCTGCCCGGATTCAATACCGGAGATCAAAAAGTCATAACCTCTCTTACGGGAAATAAAATCAATACCGCTGATGAATTCGCTAAAAAACGGATTATCTCTCAAAAGTAAATAGGGTTCATCGCCTTTTTCGGTGATCGGCAACATGACTCCGATCAAATTGGACTTGCCTTTGGCAAGACACCGGGCGACAAAATCAGGTTGGTACCCGATTTCCTTAATCGACTTTAAAACCATTTCCCGGGTTTCATCCGAAGCTTTATCAATGTTATTGATGACATTCGACACTGTAGCTACGGAAACGCCGGCATATTTTGCAACATCTCGAATTGTGACTTTTCTTTTCATAAAAACCTCTTTGTTAACCGATTAACTTCATTATATTACCAACGATTTAGGATGTCAATAAATTCTCCGGAAATAAAATCTCTATTCAAAGGTCGCCTTAAATTCAAATTCCTGGGGCGGACCACATATCTGTTTCACCCTTCACGCTTCACAATTCAAACTTCATCTTCAACCCTCTCCCGCAGTAAGCGGCGGAGAACTTTCCCCACCGAGTTAC
>DASVMB010000556.1:0-3509 GCA_036384575.1 Bacillota bacterium | reverse complement strand
ACTTTTTCCATAATAGTATTCGCTAACCCGTTCTGTAATCCTGCCCCGTTGGAATCTACAGCTAACCAGAGTGTTGGTCCAAAAACATAATATTTCATCCCAGAGATAGGGCAAAGCCCTTCCATCTTGTAGCCGGAGGATTCATCCTCCGGTCGGCGATTTGCATCCGTACGATCATACAGGAATGTTTGATTTGCTCCACCCCCAACCGGGACGTGAACGTCCCGGCTACAAAGAAAATTCGGAGAGATAAGATACCACATATAAAAATTTAGCCGCCGAAACTCCGAATATAATTACATATGACGGAAAGTCGAATTCTCATTTGTCACTCCAATAACCCCTCCTTCCCTGTCCCGGATGCTAGCGTCCAAAAATGAAGGGGCCGGGGGTTAGGTGCCTCACCTCAATTTTCATCCAAAACCTGGTTTCTTGTTACAGGAGATACTCCGGTCTTGCGCGAATATTTACACGAATAACATTTATCAATCGTGAATCCTTTTTCAAAGGAGGCGTTTTTAGGTGAGTAAACCTGCTTTGATTGTGGTGGATGTTCAGAACGATTTTTGTCCCGGAGGTGCATTGGCGGTTCAGGGAGGCGATGAGGTTGTTCCAGTAATTAATGAACTGATCCCCAAATTTGATATGGTGGTCTACACCCGCGATTGGCATCCTGAACATCATGTCAGTTTCGCGGAAAAGCCGCAATTCACCGACAAATCATGGCCGGTTCATTGCGTGGCCAACTCCCGGGGCGCGGACTTGCATCCCGAATTGACCTTTACCCTCAATGCGATGATCGTCGACAAAGGGACCGATCCCGCTCAGGAGGCCTATAGCGGTTTTCAGGGGACCGATCTGGCCAAAACCCTGCATCGCTTAAATATCGATACGGTCTACATCGCAGGCCTAGCCACCGATTATTGCGTAAAGCATACAGCCTTGGATGCGTTACAGGAGGGTTTTAAGGTCAAATTGGTGATTGACGGCTGCCGCGGCGTGGATGTCCCCCCGGGCTCCGCAGCCCAGACCGCCCAAGATTTACGCCAGGCCGGAGTGGATATTATCACTGCAAAAGAGGTCGATTCCGAACATGAATGATAGCGCTGCCCTTTGGGCCCAACGTCAGGATTCCGCTTTGGCAACGGATTTTTATGAATTAACCATGTTTTACGGTTTTTGGAAATACGGCCGTCACGAGCAGAAATCCTGTTTCGAGTATTTTTTCAGGAGCTTGCCGCCTCATAACGGCTTTGCGCTCTTCGCCGGGCTGGAACAAGTTTTGGATTATGTCCGGAACTTCACTTTTAACCCCAGTGACCTGGAATATCTGGGGATGCAGGGGTTTGAACCGGCCTTCCTGGAATATCTGCGCGATTTTAAAATGGCCGTCGATATCTGGGCGGTTCCCGAGGGTTCGGTGATTTTTCCCAACGAACCGATCCTGCGGGTGGAAGGTCCCCTGGGCGCCTTGCAACTGCTCGAAACTTTTCTGCTAAACGCCTTAAACTACCCGACCCTGGTGGCAACCAAGGCCGCCCGGGTTTGTTACGCCGCTCAGGGCGATCCGGTGATGGAGTTCGGCCTGCGCCGGGCCCAGGGGCCGGACGGCGGATTGTGCGGCGCCCGCGCCGCCATCATCGGGGGATGCATTGGGACTTCGAATGTAATGGCCGGTAAGTTTTATGGCGCCAAAGTCCTGGGTACTCATGCTCACAGCTGGGTAATGAGTTTTAGCGATGAGGCCGAGGCTTTCCGGGCTTATGCCAAGGCCTTTCCCAATAATATTACGTTGCTCGTGGATACATATGATCCCCTAAACAGCGGGATTCCCAACGCCGTAAAGGTCTTCAGCGAATTACGGGATGCCGGGTTCACCGGTCGCGCCGCAATCCGCCTGGACTCGGGCGACCTGGCCAAGCTCTCCAAGGCCGCCTGGAAGATGTTCCAGGACGCGGGATTTGAGAATCCGATGATTGTGGCCTCCAACGAACTGGATGAGGAACTCATCGCCGATTTGAAACGGCAAGGCGCCAAAATCAACTCCTGGGGCGTGGGGACCCATCTGATCACTTCCAGTAATTTTCCGGCATTGAACGGCGTCTATAAAATGGTGGCCATCCAAGGTCCAACTGGTTGGGAGCCAAAGATCAAGATCTCCGGTAATACCAGCAAGATCACAGACCCGGGCCGGAAACGGATTATCCGTTATTTCAACGACTCCGGCCAGCCTCTAGCCGACGTGCTATACCTGGAGGAAGAACAGATTCAACAGGGCCGGGTCCAGGTCTTTGACAGGGAGAATCTCTTCAAGGAGATTGGATTCAAGGCCGGGCATTATCAAGAACTCTCCCAACCGATAGTCACGGCAGGCAAGGTCCTGTCACCGGCTGTGCCCCTTGAGGCGCTTCGGCAACAAGCCACCCGCAATCTGGCTCAGTTCCCCGAGGAATACCGCCGGCTGCGTTATCCACAGACCTACAATGTCTATCTTTCTCCGGAAGCAGCCCGGGTCAAACAGTCACTCCTTGAGGCCGCACACTTTTACCGGAACGAGACCGCGGCCGGAAGGGAATAAAAAGTTGACCCGGGAGTAACCACTTCCCGGGCCGACTGGCGGTATCTTGATCATGTTTAATTAATAAACAACATAATAATGATGATGAAGAAGAATATAAAGAAGAAACTACCGCCAAAGAAGCCTCCCTTCTTGTCTACCATTTGGTCCACGCCTCCTTTTTACGGATTCCGGATCAACATCCTGGTATGGAAGATACCTATTGCCTCAATGCAACAGGTATCTTTGGGGGTTCTTAGTTAATTCCTAAAATCAAGAGAATCAGGATTAGGAAAAGCAAAAAAGCCAGTTCCTCATCGATTCCACCAAAAAAGCCACCGAGTCCGGTACCCACGTCTGCACCTCCTTTAATTTTCGAGGTTGATTGGTTATGGGTCACTGATAATTTATGTGGCAGCACTGACGCTGGAAACCCGGCTTTGGTAACGTTTTATTGGGGAAAAGGCATATGCGTCTCATGAGACGCAAGGGAACAGGGAACAGGCAATAGAATGTATGGGGTTCGATGAAGTTAAGGCACGAGGCGTGAGGCGCGAGAAGAGCAAAGAAAATCCGCTTTTTTCTCTTTCCGCTTGGCGGCGTCCAAATGAAGCGAAAGTTAGGTGACGAGTCGCATGAGAGGTGAGTCGGCTCCGTCCCCCGCGACTCACTCTTGCTCTCACTAACGGCAAACGTTAGAGTCGCGCACATGTGCGCGCGTAACCACAATCCTCTGATGTCTATTTCACTGCCTTAAATCCGCCTTCCCCCTCTTTCCCGCTTGCCGGGAGAGAGGGGGCCAGGGGGTGAGTCGCTTTCAGACTTTTGGCTTCGTACTTCCCCTACTTCTCCTCCGCCAGATAATGAAACAGGGTGGCAAGACCCGCGGCCAGATCCTCGTTACGAACCACTACCGTCTGCGGCAATTCCAGGACAGTGGGTGAGAAGTTCC
>DASVMB010000555.1:0-4562 GCA_036384575.1 Bacillota bacterium | reverse complement strand
TCGTCACCCGGGAGGCGAACCGGGTCAGGAACAACGCTTCCTCTACCGCCGAATTGCCACCGCCCACCACCACCACACGCCGGTCCTGGTACATGGCTCCGTCGCAGGTGGCGCAGTAATGAACACCCCGGCCCTTGAACTCAGCCGCTCCCTCGGCGGGAAGGGCCCGGGGCTGGGCGCCGGAGGCGATAATGACTACTTTACCGTGGTATTCCACATCTTCGGTACGGATATATTTTTCCGGGCCAGCCAGTCGCACCTCAAAAACCTCTTTTAAATCTTCAATCACCGCTCCGAAACTGACAGCCTGTTCCCTCATATTCCGAATCAATTCCTTGCCCCGGATCACCCCGGGAGTTCCGGGATAATTGGCTACATGATAGGTGGAAGCGGCCTGGCCGCCCGGAACGCTTTCATCAATCACCACCGTCTTCATCTTGGCTCTGGCTGCGTATATCGCCGCAGCCAACCCTGCGGCCCCGGCTCCCAAAATCATGACATCATAGGCCTCACTGCGCAGCGGAACCGCCGGGAGCAGATCGCCCAATACCGCTTCAATGGCCTTTCGGACTTGGGGCTTACTTAGAAAACCGTTGAGGCGTATACCAACTTCTTGTCCGTTCTTAAAGAAAAGCACCGTCGGGCTGCTGCTCACATTGAGACTCTTGGCCAATTCACGGTTGGCCTGGCGGTGGATCTTGATGAACTTCAGATGGGTTCCGTATTTCTCCGCCATTTTTTCGTAGATCGGTGCCAGCACTTCACAGGGCGGGCATTCCTCGGAATAAAAATCTACGATCACCGGCCTCCCGCTTTGCAATACCTCCGCTTCAAACTGGTCGGCATTGATATAGGAGATGGCATCACTCATTGGAAATCATCCTTTCTTGACTGACAACACGCTTCGCATTCCGCTTCTTCTTGATCCCGGACGGGAAAATACGGGCACCGCTCCCCCAGACATCCCTTATTTTTCGAGAATTGGCTACATACGTATGAAGATTGGGGCAACCCGTTGAAACCGGGTAAAAATTGCTTGGCCGTCTCCAAAACCCCAACCGCCTCCCGTTTACAACAGCGGGGCCCGTCATATTTGGCGATCGCCGTCAGGGCCGCAGCGGTAAGCCGGTTTGCTTGACCGCGTGACTCCCGGGAAAGGGGCGTGACCTGATTCAGGATGGAATAGGCGATACCCAGTCCGATGGCTGCGCCGCAAGCGCCGTGGCTCCCGCTGGTTCCTCCCGGAATCGCTTTCCCTCTTTGGATGGCGGTCCGGATATCCCCAAACCTTTTATTGTGGATAGTATTCTCATAGGCGGCCACGATTATTGCAGGCACGATGCTGTGGTACTCCGGGCCATGCATGTTTAATCCCGGTAAGCGGAAGATCTCCTGAGCAAGCAATACCGGATCCTGCAGTTCCGTTTCCCGACAGATCCGCTCCACCCGGCTTAAAATGTCACCGCGGTGACACCCATCGCAAACATAATGCCCGTTTTTACAGGAAACACTGGTGTCCAACTGCAGGCCGCAGATTTCACAATGCGCTTGAAACGAGTGTTCCTGATAAACCAATTCCGCGCCGCAGATCCGGCAACCGGTTGTATGGTCATGCCCCTCCCCGGCCATTTTAAGAATCTCATCGCTGTAATAGTTGATTCCCAGATCGATTAGCTCCCGGACCGGGCGGCAATCGGGGCTCAACACCCGACCGGTTTTATTCGCGGCAATGACCCCGCAGCCCCCGCCGCAAAGGACATTAGTCGGGCATTCCCGGCATTCGGGAATGGTAAGCACGTTGCGCTTTTGCCACTCCCCGATCCGTTCGGAATTTAGGCGTACCTCCGGATAATAACTGCCGAGCCGGTACTCCTCCCGGCCGCAACTGGCGGTGCAGCCGTAAATCGCGCCATGCAAATCAAAGACCCATTCCCTTTTGGCGGCCGGACAAGTATCAAAACTGGCAAAATAGAGTGACCCGGTGTCGACCAGATGCCGAATGCCCTTGAAATCCGGACGGTGAAACTTCCGCAAGACCGGATAGTCCCGACTGAGTTTCACAAATTCAGCCCATAATTCCACTTGGGACAGCAAGTGTTCCGGTTTGGCGTAGCAAGTGAATAACTCATAATTTCGCCCAATCTGGGTTTTAAAGCGCTCCGGCCCCAGGTCCAGCCAGCCTTGGTCATTGAGGAATTCGGCCAGGTTGACCAGATCCATCAGATTCTCTTGATCGACCACAGTACGTAGGTTGATAGGAAAACGGTTTTGGACCGCTTCGCGAATCCCCGAAACAATCTTGTCAAATGAACCTTTTCCGTTACGGGTCCCCCGGCGCTTGTCGTGCACAGCCTTACTGCCGTCCAGGGTTACCTGAATCTCTTTTATTTTGGCACGGTTCAAGATTTCGACATACTCGGCCAGGGCATAGCCGTTGGTGACCACGGCCAACTCGTACCCAAACGAGGCGGCGTGATCCACGATGTAGCGGATCATCTCCCGGTGGGCCGGGGTGTTAATCAATGGTTCCCCGCCGAAAAGCGTAACAAAGGGCTTCGGTTTATCGGGGGCGGTGAAATTCCGCCCGACATAGTCGAAGAAGGCATCTACCGTCTCCTTGGTGATCAACCCGGCTTCACCGGCCACGCCCTGCTCATAACAGTAGGTGCAAGCCAGGTTGCAACCATAGGAAGGGATGAGTAACAGTTGGGTCTGGGAGCCGGTCACTTCCGCCTGGAACTTGGCGAACTCCTGAATGATTCGGGCCTCCTCAGCCGTTTTATCGGCAAACAAATATCCTCTTTCCAAAAGATATTCGTAGAATTTGCGATGGGCCGGATCGGTTCGGCCGGTTTCTTTCAAAGCCGATAACCAATCATATTCCTCTCGGTTCATCAGATCAAAACTGCCGCTTAAGGGGTTGAATATCGCATACTCCTCGGGAGAACCGTTTGCCTTGCGAATCGGAACAATTACATTATTTTTGCCGTATATCATCATTCGAACCCCCGTTCTACAATTAGACAACAGGCAGTGGGCAATAGGATTAGAAAGGGTAAATCTAAAGTCCAATGTTGCCTATTGCCTGTTCCCTGTTGCCTTCCCCAGTCCGTAATTATTGCGCCATAAGTCGATTAGCAACTCACCCCAGGCCCCTCTCTTTTCAGAAAGAGAGGGGTGTAGGGTTTTACTGATGGCACCAGGAAGACGCGGGGTGAGTTGCCTTACGCTGGCGAACGCAATGACTCATCTTCATCGAAACACCTACATCTGTTGCCTGTTGCCTATTGCCTGTTCCCTGTTGCCTAATCAATCATGGCATCCTTCAAGCACTTTCGACGACTTGGAGCAGCATTGCGCTGTTTTGGAATCATTGCAGCAGGAATTGCCGCCTGCCCCTCGAGTAACCGGTTTCATCACGAATCACCCCCTTCCCCGAGAAAATAAATAAGTTAGGGTGTAGCTCGTATCGTAAGGCTGATAAAGTCATAACCGTTTTTCAGATACTCGCGTCGTTTCAAGATTTCGATGTTGTCAAATCCCGCGGTCTTAATGCTTTGCAAGTACTCCCACTCGGTTACCGCCCCTCCGAAGCAGGCAGCCCAAGCCTCCGGGTCGTTTTTGATATGCTCCGGCAGAGGAATTTTACTCACCGCGTCGGAGATAACCATCTTGCCGGTGGGTTTAAGTATCCGGTGAATCTCATGGAACACCATGGTTTTATTACGGGCATGGTTAATGGCGCAATTACTGATAACCGCATCAAAGCTTTGATCCTCGAAGATCAACCGCTCAATCTCGCCAGCCATGAAATGAACATTGGTGATACCCTCCCGAGCGGCATTCTCTACAGCTTTGGCGATCATCTCCGGAGTGAGGTCAAGCCCGACGGCCAGCCCGGTCCGGCCGACCAGTTTTGCGGCCCTGATTGTCTCGAGTCCCCTGCCGCACCCCAGGTCTAGAAGATGATTTCCCGGTATCAAATCCAAAAAAGCCAAGTTATTGCCGCAACTCAGATTACAGCTGTCACCCGCCATTTGCCGGTAACGGGTTTGGGTCTCTGCATGAATTGTGTTTCCATCGGCTGGTGATCCAATTGTCATTATACCATACCCCCTATGGTATAATAGTAATTCAATTTCATATCATTGTCAATATATTTCCGGCAAGTCAAGACAATAATCTCGGATTGTAATAACTGTGGACTCCACCATCAAAAAAAGGCCGGCCCGTTAGTAACGGTCACAGCCCTTATTGATTAAACAGTAATAGGATGAGATATTGCCTGTTGGCCATCATCCATCATTTTTTGCTAGCGTAATATTGACACACTTTGTCTCCTTAACCAGCAAGGAAAACCCAATCCCCAGCCCCAAGACGACAGCGCAAAACCAAAAGGCGCTTTGGTAGGCGTGTAGCGGGTAAACTCTGACACCCTGCACCATCGCACCCTGCCAGTGGCGATCAAGTACCCAGCCAAATAAGGGCTGCATCAATCCGGCCCCGATAAAGGCGCCCGAATTGACAATACCGGCCACAATCCCCGTAACCTGCGGCGGATT
>DASVMB010000554.1:0-4689 GCA_036384575.1 Bacillota bacterium | reverse complement strand
TGACCACAGTTTCGCCGGATAATATGAATGTTGCTATTTTGGTTGCACTCGTTGCCACCGGAGTACTCATTAATAAGGGCTATTTTTATAAATTGACTGTTTGTTGTATCGTTTTGAATTGGGTGTTGAGATGTTTACCCGAAACATGGCGGCAACTTTCCTATATCAGTGGTATCGTAAATCTTTTAATACCATTATGGGGTACGGGGATATACTTTCTATGGCAAAAACGCAAAATGCTCGCGAAAGGAAACTCCGATGGATTTGAGCAGTCTGCCTGAGGCTTTTGAGTCCCGGATCCGGGTGGCTGTCTTGGCGATCCTAAGCAAGGACCAGAGTAAAAGCTTTAGTGATTTGAAGGCGATTACCGGGGCAGCCGATGGCAATCTCAGCGTTCATCTGCGGCGTTTGGAGGAGGCCGGGTATATTACGATTCAAAAGAGATTCGCCAATCTCCGCCCCCAAACGATATATACCATCACCGAGCGGGGGAAGAATGAGTTTAGGGAATATATCGATTTCTTAGGGAAATTAATCGCTGAAGACGAAAAATCGTAATTTTACCCGGTTCAATTTCATTTGATTCGGAATTGTGCTTATGTTTCCGGGTCTACCAAGGAGGTTTGAAAATGAAAAGGAATTTACTGGTTTCCATTGCCGGTTTGTGTTTAGTGGTGTGTTTTTTATTACCACTGGTACTGGCAAGTAATAAGGAGTCCAGTGAAATCAAGGAAGCCACAATCGTCAACGCCTATTGGGCAGGCGATTATCAAGTTCCCGATATTTCGCCCCGCAGAAACAACAGTTTTATGTTGGAGATTCAATTTCCCATGGACAACCCGAAGCCCGAACAGATTCATAATTTCCTCGTGAAAGCCGGGTATCAGTTTCAGCTTAAGGCCAAGGGTGAAAAAACCTTGAATGTCTTAGGGTATGAATGCGGTTATTATCAATTGAGCAATAAGAACATTTGGGGCTATTGGTTCTTCATTGACAGTAAAGAACCAGTATCCATCAGAACGGATATTCCTTATCAATTAACGCTTAAAAAACCGAACAAAGATTATCGCTGGATGATAAAGGGTAAGATTACTTTTCGTAATTTAAACGACGTCCAGTTCAGTACCTATAAAGATCCCGGCTCTGAAATTTTAACCCATGGAAAACCGTGGGGATCCATGGTTACAGCCACCATTCCATTTAGCAATACCGGCGGTTTAGTGATCGTCAAAACCCGAATCAATCATAGCGATAAAGAATACCGCTTTGCAGTCGATACCGGGGCAGGCCCCATCGTCATTGATAATAAACTGGCCAATGAATTGGGGTTGGTCAAAAAGGCGGAGGGGAAAGTGGCGGATTATTTTGACACGAAATCTGTTTCGATTGTGTCGCTCGACCGCTTGACAGTGGGGGAGACGGGAGTTGAAAATTGCGGCGCGGTGGTGATGAGTCTGCAAGTTCTGGGCGGCTATCGTGTCGATGGACTCATCGGGTATGACTTTTTAAAATTTTTCAATGTAAAACTGGATTATCCGCAGCAAAAGTTAACTCTTTCCCGGGAAAATATTCCGTCCGCCCCGTCATCTTATGAAATTAAATTACATCTGAAACCAAACCGGCAAATCGCAACCCAGTTAAATATCGGGGGAATCGGGGTTGAAGCGACGATTGATAGCGGCGCATTAGGAGATTATTACCTGATAATCCCGATAGCATTCTTCGATCAAAATCCATCCCGATTCGGGTGTAAACCGTTAAAAATAAAGGGCATCGCGGCTCAGGGACCTGTTAGTCAGTCTGAGGGGATGGTTAGTCGAATCAACTCGATCCAACTGGGAGATTTTCAAGTGAACAATCTGCCTGTTATTTGTGAGCAGTCCGACAATTTCGTACTAGGTAGTGCATTTTTATCTCATTTTGAGGTAACCATAAATTTCCCGGCTTTGGAAATGAATTTAGTACCCATTCCCAGTGATAAAATGAGCGACAATATTCTCGCATATGGATTCGGGTCGCAAAAAGACGATGCCGGCAAGATTCATATTACCGGAATCATTGAGGGCTCCCCGGCCGATTTGGCCGGTTTGAAAACCGGTGATGAAATTGAGGAGATTCATAATGCTGAGAATAGGGAGCTGAGTTATGAGGAATCAGTAAATCTTATTGCCTCCGGAGATAATCGACAAATTAAGCTCTTCATCAGAGACCGGGATGGAAAGAGGGAAGTGGTTTTGAATAAGGCCCTGTTGCTTCCGGACGTAAAATAGATTCCTGAATCGAAATAGAAAAAGGTTCTCTCGAAAATTGGGAGAATCTTTTTTTATCACATCATAGGAGTGACTCATTTTATGCAAACTTTGCCGCTCGCTATCACCCTCTTTTTTGTGCTGGATCCTTTCGGAAATCTCCCGGTGGTGCTCGGGCTATTAACACACATTGAACCAAAGCGCCGCCTGAAAATCGTTCTGCGGGAATCCATCATTGCGCTACTGCTATTGGTGGTTTTCTATGCCGTTGGTCCATGGTTTTTAAACATCCTGGAGATCGGATCCTCGGATTTGAAGATCTGCGGCGGGGTGGTTTTGGCACTTATCGCGCTACGGATGGTATTTCCGGACGAACGCCTCGTGAGTAGCCAAGAAGATCAGAGTGAACCTTTCATTGTTCCCATGGCGATTCCGTTGATGGTCGGGCCGTCGGCCCTGGCTACGGTGATGATCATGGCTGCCCAGTCCGCCTCGCAGCCGCTTATTGGCTTGATGATGATGGGGATCGCCTGGCTGTTGACGGCGGTACTGCTACTGGCGGGAGTACGTTTGGGTTCACTGATCCCGCCGCGTTTGTTGATTGCGCTGGAACGGTTGGCCGGGTTATTATTGGCGCTGATTGCGGTGCATATGCTAATGAGCGGGATTCAGACGTATCTGGTTAAATAAATTTAGGTCTACTCAAAGTCCGTCAATTCAAAGTTTTTGAATGTAGAGTCGGTTAAGCCAAAGGGTTCCGAATACTTGATAAAATTACTTCTAATGGTAGTGGCTTTTTTCTCATCCGCCCGCTCCGGTACGGATTCGTTGATAAAAACCGGTGTCAGTTCAATACGATTGATCTTTTTTCTTGCGATCGTCACTTTGGCGAAAACTGTTTCGGTGGTTGGACCGTAATGTTGATCGAAAATAAAATTACCCAGACTGTAAAAGATAGGTTTGTGATGATAAATCTCCATTCCTTGTAATACGTGGGGATGATGTCCCATGACCAAATCAGCGCCTTGATCAATACAATAATGGCCGATTTCGATCTGGGAAGCGGTCGGATAGTGGGAAAACTCTATACCCCAGTGGAGACTGACAACCACAATATCGGCCTGGCGTCGCGCAGCTTGAATTTGAAACTTCATCAACTGAGCATCCCAACGGCCGACATCAAAGGAATTAGGCAAATATACATACCCTTCCAAGGGAAAGCAAACCGCTCCGACAAAAGCGATCCTAGTCCCATTAAGCTCAATGATCTTCGGTGCCAGAGCGGCTTGGGCATTATCCCCGTAACCAAAAGCTTCAACTTGATATTTGGCTAAGTTCGCCACGGTATCTTTTAGCCCGGCTTTACCGTAATCAATGGAGTGGTTGTTGGCTATGGTAACGACTTTAACCTTATTTTTTATCAAATACTCACCGAGGTTCAACGGAGAATTAAACCGAAAAGTCTTAACCAAGGGCGTATCTGAGGTGGTTATCGCCGCTTCCAAATTGGCACAGACCAGATCGGTATCCTGAAAAAGCGCCGCGGCGTTTTGAAATAATCCCGCCAGGCCAATCTTTTGAATCACACTTTTGACGCCGCGATCCGGAAGAATGTCTCCGATAAAGCCCAATTTGATTTCGGACGGTCTTGTCCAACCGAAACTCCCCAAAAACAGTATCGGAATTAGCAGCCCGAATCGTAGGGATCGGCCGGGACCGGGATTTCTGCCTTTTTTCCATCCAGGTACGGTTGCCACCATTTGGGCCTCTTTTCGATTTTGATCGTCTTAAGCAGTTCATACCACTCCGAATCGGTCATTCGTTTTTGGTTCAGAAATTCGTAGTACGAGAAGATCGAACCACGCATCAGATATAACTGGCCATTCACCGGAATGAGAATATAGAGATCATCTCCGTAACCAACCGCTTCGGTTTGATACTGGCCCCAAAAGCTAAAAATATCGGCCGTTACCGCCATGTTTTTGGCGCTTTCCGAAGTAATCTCCCACCAGCGCATCTGCGCATCCAAAGCGTTAATGGTGTTGGCTTCCAATAAACCGCCGATAATCCGGATTTGCTCATTTTCCTGATCGCTCAGGGGAATTTGCTTCAGTTCCTTCTCGCTCGTCAGGATAAAGAAGTCGATTAATTCCAATAATTGCTCCGAATTATGTATCCCGGCAGCATTCATTTGCTTCAGATCTCGATCCATGGCGACAATGGTTTGGCGTAAAGCCCGGTAAAATTGAAGCTCGGGTTCGATGTACCCGTATACTTTGGGAAGTTCATCCCCGCCGCCGCATTCCGCCCCCGTTTGTTTCCCATAGAGAATCGTATCATGTTTTAACTCGGCCCAACTGGCGAGTGTTGAATTTAACTTTTTCTTCTTCCATTGGGGGGTGGTAAGTACTACCGGTGATCCTTGTTCCTGGCTACTGGC
>DASVMB010000553.1:0-4279 GCA_036384575.1 Bacillota bacterium | reverse complement strand
CAGCAATGTGCGGCTCAGGGGAGAAAATATGAAGGTTTGGGATTGGCGGTGGCACATCAACTTTGGGCAAGACGCCTGTTTGACCAGGGGGATTGGACGATGGCGATCTTTCATTCTTTACGCTCCCGGATTTTGGCCGCCCGCGTCATAACCTCCAACCAGAGTGATTTGTTGAGCGAGGCCCTTTACGATCAGCAAGAACAGAAATTTGCTCAGGCAACCCCTACCAGTCAGGAACTGGATCAAAAACTCCGGGAATCGAAGATTGAGGTACCAAACGACCCGGCTGCCGTTGGGGTTCAAGTTCGATAGGCGGGAGGAGGGCACTATGAAGTCCAAACAACACAAGCTCCGGATAATGGTATTTTTAACCGGACTGATGATAGCTTTTAGTGGAGCCTTGATTCAAAGCGCATCCGAACCCCAATATGTTCCGCTAGGCCCGGAGAGTGCCGGGCTTTGGATGCAAAATGCTTTGGTGGCCCGGATGGTTCCTTATCGGATGGAGTCAAACGGGTTGCAATTAACCGTAAATAAGTTGCTCGAGTGGGCCATTGACTGGAAACAGGGAAAGTTCACCATGAAATGCTCTTTCACGGCGGGTACCTCCGGTACAATGTTGGAACTCAGACAGGATGGTGCAATCACCTTAACCGGTAGTGTACTTTTTTCCGCCCCCGAACAAAAAATCGGCTTCCGGTTACTCCGCATCGACGGCTTGGAACTTGATCATACAAACCCATTCCTGAGTGAGGCCGTCCGAGTGCTTATAGACCGTGGCCTGGCCGGGAAGGAATTTTGGTCTGGTACACCCCCTGTATCTAGCCAAATTCTTACGGATGCCAATTTCTCCAAGTTGCTGGAGATGGTCGTATCCCGGCAATTGCCTCTAGAGGTAAGAGACGGGAAGTCCTCGATCGTCATGAATCGCCTGGAAGAGATGGAGTTCTTGGAGGAACCCGGAAAAATGCGGGTTAAATTAAATATTCAAGGGGTTTATCACAAGATCTTTAACTGGAAGTTTGATGGCTGGGCTCAGGTTGAGCTAAGGATGGAGGTTGATCCGTCAAGTCTGGCAGGGATTGTGCGGATCGAAGCTTTAAAGGATATTAAACTGAAAGGGACTCCGTTTTGGGTTAACCATTGGATTCGCGGCCTGATTAATTCCCGGATCCGTGGTCAGGTATTCAGATTCAATTGGGAGTGAGGCTTAAATCTTTAGTCTACAGTCTACAGTCTAAAGTCCGGAGTTCAAAGTTCAAAGTTCAAAGTTCAGAGTTCAGAGTTCAGAGTTCAAAGTTCAAAGTTCAAAGTTCAAGGCTGTAATCCAAATTCACTATTATGTTTTGAGTTTTCGACTTCTGACTTTTGACTCAATCCTTTTGATTTTTAGACTTTTGACTTATGAATAGCGCCGAATAATCATCTGAATCAGGTATGAGACAGGGAAAAGAGCGATAAGCACGGTCTCCATGATCGCCACTCGCCGTTCCTTCCAACTGTATACCTGATCTTCATAGGGGGTAATGATTGCCAGTAGATCAGCCATTTTACGCTGTACGATAGCAAACCGTTCAGGTACCTCGTAACCTTCGGCGGTTTGATCGTATAATTCCCGTAGATCCAGTTGATAGTTACACTCCGGCGGCCGATCGAGTATTTTGAGGTTTTGGATCAGATCGTACTGTAAACGTATGAGATCCAAGTTCATCCGCTGCAATAACCGATCGGGGAGACGGAACGAGCCCCGCTGAAGCTCGAGAAGTATCCTTTCCGATTCATCGACCAAACGATCTACCGTATCCTCCAGCTTCCATAGTTCGGTGGATTTGGCCAGCACAGCAGCGACTACCGCGGCACTTTCCATCGTCTCGCAGGAAAAGTCGGCGTCCAATTCCAACTGGTGGTGATCCTGATACCTGGCGGCGAGCCGGTAATCAACGGGGAGCCCCGAAGCCTCCAGGGTTTTGAAAATCCAGGAGGTGTCCGGCTCCTCCAAGCCTAACAGGCAGATGCAACCGTAATTGTAAATCCATAGGGCCTTGGGTTGGGCGGTATCCTCGGAACCAGGGCGGAGCTGTTCCCCTGAGATCATTAACGACTGGTTTCCGGGGTCAACGGGAACTTTGAAGAAATTTCCCACCTGCTTTAGATCCAACCGTGGGCAGGTTTTAAAACAGCTGATTACTGCGTTTTGTCCCATTATTCCCGCTCCTACTTAAAGAGATCCGCCACCATCAGGATAACTTCGGCCAAGACCAACAGAGCGACCAGCCACTCAATCCATAGGCTGCGGCGAGCATGGCTGATGGCGGAGAAATGGCCGATCAGCACATTCAGGATATCGGTTTTTTGTTTGATAATCTCGTATCTGCTCTCCAGTTCAAAAAACTTGGCCATCCGGTCATAAAGAAGCGCGGCTTCGCTATTAGCCCAGGTAATATCCGGTTTATCGAGGATCATGATGTAGGCGATGGTGTTATATTCGTGGCGGATGACTTGCGCGGTGGCCTGAGCCAAAGCTTTGTCGCCGATCCGGAGGTTACCCCTTTCCAGGCGGTCGATCATCTCCTCCAGGCGATCCAGGATCCGGCTCATTTCGGCTTCGGTCATTTCCAGGGCCACTGATTTGGCGATGACTGTTGCCACCAATTCCGGATGATGAGGTTCGAGTTTCGGCACGACAACATAGGCATCGGTAAAAACCGGACTGTCGTCGGAATATTCCGTTTCCTGCCGGTTAACGCGCAACTCGTAATTCTCATGATAAGTTTGATAATCTGCCTCAGCCAGATCCGGTTTGAAAGTCTTTAAATAGTTAATGAAAATCTTCTCATCCTTGCTCGCGGTGTTGACAAAGACGATTCCGCCAAAGGCGAAGACCAGGATTTGTTGGTTCTTATGAAACCCGCGTCCCAGGATGGTAATGAGTGATTCACCCTGCAAGATCAAGGGCTCTTCCCAGGTGTACTTTTTGCGGAGGTTGCATTGGGCCGCGATCCGGTTGAGGTCGATCTCACCTGTTACGGCATAGGCTTTAAAAATCACGCAGAACACCTCCAAGATCATTATATCATAACCTATGACTAGGAATATCCATGTACCGCCGTTCCATGGAACGTGGCTACGATCTATGGAATGACCCTACATTATTTTTTAAGAAATCTTCATCCTTTTATATTTTTATTTAATCACCGGGAGTTAAAATGAACTCAACAAGATAAAATCCCGAGGAGGTCATCCACATGTTTCGTAAAATTGGCCCGTTTATCCTATTATTCCTGGTTGCTCTGAGTGTTTCGACCGTTTTGGCCGAATCCTCCTTTGAGTTTCAGATGGGGGACGCCAAGGATTTTTTGAGCATTGCCTTGTCGATTCGTCCGATTCCAACGGTAAATCCGATTGCAACGGGAAATTGGACCGGATGGAACCGTTATACGGACGGACAGACATTATCCGCTCCGGCAGTAGCAGTGTATGGAGACAGGCTTTGCATCATGGCCCGGGGAACCGATAATCAACTCTACTTTAAATCCGATGCCGGTTCAGGGTGGGTCCTCGCAGGTGGCGCCACCATGTCCCAGCCGGCTCTCGCCGAATATAACGGTGTTTTGTACGCATTGGTTCGCGGAACCAACAATGCACTGTATATAAACAGGTATCAAGGATCCTGGGGCGGGTGGGAAAGTATCGGCGGCAAGGCATTATCCGGCGGTGCCCTTCTTGCCAATCGGGGACAGTTATTTGCCGTTGTCCGGGGAAGCGATGACGCAGTCTATGTCAATTCCATGGATTCCCGGGGAGCTTGGAGCGGTTGGCAGAATTGCGGCGGCTCCACCCGGTATCAACCCGCTCTGGCGGAGTTCAAAGGTTCTTTGTATGTTGCGATACGGGGAACGGATGATCGGATCTACTTGAAGGCATTTAACGGCAGGTCATGGAATAATTGGCTCGAGATTCGCACCAGTTCTCCATCGGGTGTCTTGGCGAATGGTGGATTGGCAATGGTGGAGCATACCAGTCAATTATGGTTCTTTACCAGGGGGAACGATTCCAGAATTTTTTACACGATGCTTTCTAAGGATCCTCGTGCGGAGTGGCGCGAGGTTTCCGGAAGCGGTAGAACCGGTGAGTCTCCGGTAGCAGTAGAATATCACGGCGGAATTCGCTTATTCGTCAGGGGAACGGATAACGGGATCTTCATTAATTCATATGGCGGTTCGGCTCTTCCGGTAAACCCGCCGCAACCCACCCGGCCTCCCCAACCCACTCCCACTCC
>DASVMB010000552.1:0-4364 GCA_036384575.1 Bacillota bacterium | reverse complement strand
TCGAGCCTGGCAGTAGGCCTGTTTTGGGCTGCCATGACCCTGGGCAGAATCGGATGCGGCCCATTTATCTTGCGTTACAGCACCCGTACAATCGTCATCATCCTTGCATTTTTCTCGGCAGTGGTTACCGCATTCTCCGGATCTACCACCGGAAACTGGAGTTGGCTCGTGATTTTTCTCATGGGATTTGCTTATTCCAGTATTTGGCCGTTACTGGTGGCGTTCGGCGGAGAACAGTATCCGGTTTATTCAGGAACGGTTTTCGCGCTTCTGGTAGGAACCGGGGGTTTAGGCAGCACCATCATCCCGTATCTCATTGGAATCGTCGGACAAAATGCCGGCGTGAGGATAGCCATGATCAGCCCGGCAGTCTGTTTTCTCTTGGTGGCTCTGATTTTAATGGGGCTTGAGAAGGTACCCCGCCGTTCAATCAATTGAAATTGTGAAGAGTGAAGTTTGAAGTGTAAAAAACCATTTGGCGGTTGAAACTACCTGTATTTTGGTTGTCAACAGCAATCGGATCAAGTGATTTGCCGAATATATTCCGCTACACCCAGGAGGGAGGGAAACTCCCGGTGCGCCAGGGTCCTAACCTCCGCCGCAGGCGGTTTTATATCGGGAACCAGAACCGGGAGCATACCGGCCCGGGATGCGGCGATGATCCCCCGTTCCGAATCCTCGAGAACCATACATTCCCGAGGAACGCAATGGAGGCGCTCCGCTGCGGCCAGGAATATATCCGGCTCCGGCTTGCTCCGGGCAACCTCGTCGCCGCAGACCAAAAGATCGAAGCGGTGAATTAGATCCGCCCGGCGCAAAAGTTCTTCGGTCTTGCTCCGTTCGGTGGAGGTGGCAACCGCTTTGGGAATCGACTTTGACTCTAAGAGTGTCAGAAGTTCGTAAACGCCTTTTTTGACCGGAATGCCGTTTTCATCCATGAGCCGCCAGGTATAATCGAAACGCAAGGCCTTCAATTGTTCGAAGGGAAGGTTGGGCCCCAAACGACTTTTGAAGATTGCTTCTGTGCCTTGGATATTGGTCCCGATGGTCTCGATAATGACTTGGGCCGGGATATCGAATCCCATATCCGCCCCGGCCAAACGCCACGCGGTGATTGCCAGCCGCTCGGTATCGAAGATTAATCCATCCATGTCGAAGATGATAAGGGCAAGTTTCATCCGTTTTTAGGTCTCCTGAATGTTTTTATTATAAATTCCGCTTCAAAGAATACGTTTCTTATCATATCATGAACAGCGACGGATACCAATACCTATTTGAACAGGCTTTTTGAATTATAGTTGGAGAATTTTTACCAAACAAAGAAACCGTCTCCGACGTTTCGGTCCGCCCAAATTCTTTAATTGGATTTGTTTTTCTCGGATCCGAGTGGTATAATATTACGGTAATTTACACTGCCAAATTGTTGCCGCCAGGTGTACTTGCGCGCCCTCGCGTGATCATGGCGGGTTTGTTTTTTTGATCATACCTGCGGGTGTTGGGGCTTTTTTGGCACTAATCATCAAAAATTGCGTTATCTTTGGTAAAGATAGTTCGTAGATCGGAGTGAGACGATTAGATGTTAAAGTTTTTGAGCGAATTATGGGATACCAACCTCCGCGAGGTGAAGCGGCTTCAGGAACGGGTGACGGTAATCAATGAGCTGGAACCGGAGTTTCAGAAGTTGAGCGACGAAGAACTGCGGGCGAAAACCACCGAGTTTCAGGAGCGGGTAAAAAACGGCGAAACCCTGGATGAGTTATTGCCTGAGGCTTTTGCTATCGTACGCGAGGCGGCCTGTCGTACTCTCGGCCAGCGGCATTACGACGTCCAGTTGATCGGAGGCATGGTACTGCACGAAGGTAAGATTGCCGAGATGAAAACCGGTGAAGGCAAAACCCTCGTGGCAACCCTGCCGGTTTATTTGAATGCCCTGAGCGGGCATGGCGTTCATGTTGTCACAGTCAACGATTATTTGGCAAAGCGTGATAGCGAGTGGATGGGGCAGATTTACCGTTTTCTGGGGTTAAGCGTAGGTGTGATTTTACACTCATTAACTCCCGAGGAACGTCGAGTGGCGTATGGCTCTGATATCACATACGGCACCAATAACGAGTTCGGATTTGACTACCTCCGCGATAATATGGCCTTCTCAGCCGGCGATATGGTGCAACGGGAGTTGAATTACGCAATTGTCGATGAGGTGGACAGTATCTTGATTGATGAGGCGCGAACGCCGCTCATCATCTCCGGCCAGGCAGAGGAGTCCAATGACCTTTATTATAAATTTGCCAAATTGGTTCCCAGACTTCACAAGGATGAGCACTATACTGTTGATGAAAAGGCGAGAACGGTGGCGGTCACAGAGGAAGGTGTGGCCAATGTCGAGAAGATGCTGGGGATCGAGAATCTTTATGAAGATTCCAATACCGAACTGGTGCATCATCTGACCCAGGCCTTGAAAGCCAAGGAATTGATGAAACGGGATCGGGATTATGTGGTTAAAGACGGTGAGGTCATCATCGTCGACGAGTTTACCGGCAGATTGATGTTCGGCCGCCGTTACAGTGAGGGACTGCATCAGGCGATCGAGGCCAAAGAGGGTGTCAAGATCGAGCGGGAAAGCCAAACGCTCGCTACGATTACTTTTCAAAACTACTTCCGGATGTATAAGAAACTGGCGGGTATGACCGGAACCGCCGAGACGGAAGAACCGGAGTTCCGGAAGATCTATAACCTTCCCGTGATCGTCATTCCGACCAATCTGCCGATGGTTCGGGTCGACAACCCGGACGTGATTTATAAGACTGAAGCAGGTAAATTTAAAGCGGTGGTTGACGAGATTACCGAGGTCCACAAGACGGGACAGCCGATATTGGTGGGTACGATCTCCATCGAGAAATCGGAGGAACTTAGTAATTTATTGAAACGCCGGGGTGTTGCTCATCAAGTCCTAAATGCCAAATACCACGAGAAGGAAGCGGAAATCATCGCTCAAGCCGGCCGGTTTGGCGCGGTCACGATTGCCACGAACATGGCAGGCCGTGGTACCGATATTATGCTGGGGGGAAGTCCGGAGTTTTTAGCCAAGGATCATCTGCGATCGCAGGGTATCGATCCGTTGACTGCAAGTCCCGAGGAGTATCAGGCTGCTCTGAAAGAAGTTCGTACCATTACCGATAAAGAGCATGAACAAGTGGTCGCTTTGGGTGGTTTACACATTATCGGAACTGAAAGGCATGAGAGCCGCCGGATTGACAACCAGTTACGCGGTAGATCCGGACGGCAGGGCGATCCCGGTTCTTCCCGGTTCTTTGTAGCCATGGAAGATGATCTGATGCGCCTCTTCGGCGGCGAGACTATCTCCGGGCTGATGGAACGGCTCGGCTGGTCCGAAGATATGCCCATCGAACATCCGGCCATCGCCAAAAGGATCGAGGCTGCTCAACGTAAGGTGGAGGCCAGAAATTTTGAAATCCGCAAAAATGTTTTGGATTACGACGATGTCCTGAACAAACAGCGCGAGATCATCTACGAACTCCGCAAAAAGCTGCTTTTGGGCGAAGATGTCCATGAGAAGGTACTGGATATATTTGAAGAGGTAACCGATAACCTTCTAAATACGTATACCAATGAAAAGGTATCGATCGACGAATGGGACATCGAAGGACTAACCCATGCGGTATATTCAAGCCTTCTGCCGCCGCAATCCTTGGATGATGAAGACTTGGAAGGCTGCAATTACCAGGAACTGCGCGAGTTGATTCTGAATAAATCCCTTGACGCTTATAAAGCCAAGGAAGAGGAGATTGGTTCCGAATATCTCCGCCAGGTGGAACGGTTCGTGATGTTGAAGACCATCGATATCCACTGGATGAACCACCTTGAAGCGATGGACGATCTCAAGGAGGGTATCGGACTTCGGGCGTACGGACAGAACGATCCGCTGGTGGCCTACAAGATTGAGGCCTATCAGATGTTCAAGGAGATGCGGGACAGCATTAACGAAGAGGAAATCCGGGAGTTAACCAAGTTCCAATTGGTTTCCGAGGAACGGGTTGCGAGACGTCCCAAGCTTCGGAATATCGCCACCAATCTCAATGAGGACGGGACTTCCGCGGTTCAGCAACGGGTCGTCGGGAAGAAAGTCGGCCGGAACGATCTTTGCCCTTGCGGCAGTGGCAAGAAGTATAAAAAATGCTGTGGCCGTGAGGCCAGCTGAGATATTAGGCAATAGGCAACAGGGAACAGGCAATAGGCAACTCACTCCGCGTTACTTGTAGCTTTCATTATTGACCCTACGCCGCGTTTTAACGCGACCTCTCTTTTCGAAAAGAGAGGGGTCGGGGGTGAGTTGCTAATAGGCA
>DASVMB010000551.1:0-3181 GCA_036384575.1 Bacillota bacterium | reverse complement strand
CCTGCGGCTCCAGAACAGTAGTTACCGCCAGTTCCGGCAGGGCAAGCTCGGTTTCATTTTCCGGGGGCAATTCCACTGCGATTGGAAGTGTAAAATAAAACTCGGAGCCTGTCCCGGGAGTTGAGTGAACCCAGATGCTCCCACCCTGTAACTCCACCAACTGTTTGGTAATGGATAAGCCAAGCCCGGTTCCTCCGTGCTTACGCGTCAATGAGGTATCCACCTGCTCGAAAGATTTGAAGATGTCATCCAATTTATCCGGGGGAATTCCTTCTCCGCTGTCGCTGATACACACTTCCAGCATGTTTACGTTTACCCCGGCTGAAACCTTGATATAACCCCGGGTAGTAAATTTAGCCGCATTGCCGATGAGATTATATAATATCTGTACGACCCGGTTTTCATCCGCCATCACCGGCGGCAGCCCTGACGGTAAATCCGCTGTGACCTCATATTCCTTTGTTTGGCTGAGCTGTTGAAAAACTTTAACCACGGTCTGAATCAAGCCGTCCAACCGTACCGGTTTGATATGCAACCGGATGTCGCCATACTTCAACTTGGAATAATCCAGGATGTCATTGATTAGATTTGCCAATCTCCGGCAACTATTGGCAATGATGAATAAACTCTGTTTTTGCCCGCTGCTTACTTCGCCCTCGCCCCCCCGCAGCAAGGCCTCGGTGATGCCAAGGATCCCATTAAGCGGCGTCCGTAACTCGTGAGAAGTGTTGGCCAGGAATTCATCTTTGATCTTATCCAGCTTCAACAGCTTGCGGGATAGCGCTTCGACATTGCGGAAGGCTTCCGAAAAACGGCGCGCCAGTACAAAGGATTGCGTAAAGAGCAGGATAAACAAGCCAACCTGTACCAGTTCACCGTAATTACTAAGGATGATGTTATTTTGGTACAACATGTCACGTCCGGCAAAAATGATAACCGTTAAAGATCCGCCAAGCACCAACAAAGCGTCTTTCTTCCGATTCAGGTAGGCTTTAATCAAACAAACTATCGCATAAAAGCCGGTAGCCATAGCAATCATTTGGACCAGAAAGATCAGTCTGGTAAAAAAAGCGATCGGAGTAAACGAAAACATTGCCGCCATAATCCCGCCATAAAGCAGAGCCGCTTTTTTGAACCCTGAGGAAGTCTCCGCCGGAAATAACTCCCCGACGAACAGGACGGCAAAGATGGGAAACCAACACAGTGAAAGATAGGCTATGGCAATGATGGCCTGAAAAGGAATGGCCGGAATCAGCCGGTAGATAAAATAGTCCCCGTATACCATGACCCGGCTTGCAAATATCAGGCACATGAATACGAAATACAAACTGCTCTTATCCTCACGCCGTAATAAGAAGATGCTCAGGTAATAAAGGGCCATCACCGACAGCGCCCCGATTAAGAGTAAATCCTTATCCGCATTATTCCGATTTAGCCTCCGGATTTGTTCCGGGGTGCCCAACTCGAGGGCATACCACATGCCGCCTCTGGAATAAGTATAGTTAGCTACCTGGACAATCAGTTCGAAACTGGTTTTAGCCGGGGTAAACTCGATGCTTCGGGGCAGGTATTGGGGTGTAGACTGTTTTCTGCCGGAACCGACTCTGCCGTTGGCGGAGACCAGATCGGTGTCGATGTACAACTTATATGAAGTTGAAAAGGTCGGAATCATTAGGGCTAAGGGCTTTCCTTTTTGAACATGAATTACCTTCAACCGGTAAGTGGCATATCCGAACCCGGGAAGGTTTTTTCCTTTGATTTGATATCTGTTCCAGACTTCCGGCACTTGAACCGCAAGATCCGGCACCGGATGACTCTTTAGATCCCGGTATGTCAGAAGCTTTTCCCAGTAAAAATCCCACCCGCCGCTTAGACTTAAGGGGCCGTCTTGTTGATTCCACGCTTCGAGATCCAGTCGACCATTGATCGGATATATCCGGCGGTTCTCCCGCTTCGATAAGAGATAGATGCTCATAAGGACAACTCCGGCAATGATTACGCTGGATAGTAGCAATAATATCCGCTTATTTGCCGTTATATGCGTCATCATCCAATTCCCCTTATTGCGCGTATAAAATACAACTCTTTTAATGTTGGTTAATTTCGTTCCTTTGCGTCAATTTCCTGCCAATAGGGGCTATGGCCGGACCCCGAATTCAGCGACAGTTCCGAACAGGAATTGGCTTATGGCTTAAAAAAAAAGACCCTTATACCTACATTTCTTTATGGGACAACCGGTGACACGATTTTCTACAAAAAGAGCATCCCGTGACAAGCAAAAAAGTTTATCGTATGCTATCCTTATATTCGGGGAGGAGCGATGATGTACGCATGGGAAGCAATCCAAAAATCTCTGGACTATATCGAAGACAACTTGTCGGAGGATATTAAGATAGAAGCCCTCGCAAGCGTCGCGGCATTATCGCCGTTCTATTTTCAACGCCTGTTTGGGCGCTTGGTAAAAAAAACCGTAAATGAATATGTGAAACTGCGCAGGCTGGCAAGAGCGTCGGAAGCTCTTAAAAACAAAGCAAAACGCATTATGGATGTGGCGTTTGATTGCGGATTCTCGGATCACGCCAACTTCACCCGGGCATTTAAAGGGGCATACGGAATTACACCGGAAGAGTACCGTGATCATCCTGTGATACTCAATCAGTTTGTCAAGCCGGACCTGGTATTGAACTATGTCATGGTCGATGAAAATGTTCCGTTGATCACTGACGGTATCGTAGTTGAAGTAACGCGCCGAAAGTTATATGAACCGCGCACTTTTCTCGGAATTGCGGGCCAAGTGCCCATTACTGAACTTGTATGGGGCCGGGACACCGGCATCGCCACGGCCGGCAGGATATGGGACGACTTCCACCGTCAAAAACGGGCCATTCCAGATTTATTTCCCAACGGCAATGAATTTGGCGTTCTCTATATGGGAGACGCGCCAAAATACTGCTGTACCTACATGGCCGGAGCCGAAGCCGCCAAAGAATCCGTTGCAGAAGGCTATACCTCTTTTACGCTTCCATGCTGCGAATATGTCGTGTGCTGCATTGAAGCGGAAAACTTCGCCGAACTGATTGGTTCTGCGCTTTTCAAGGCGGCCTCCTTTATGAATGGATGGATGAAAAAGCACGACCTGGCCTGTGGTGATTTCGCGGCCGAAATGTACTATGATACGGAT
>DASVMB010000550.1:0-5632 GCA_036384575.1 Bacillota bacterium | reverse complement strand
TCCCCGCACTCCTCTTCTGGATTCCTTTACCACCGATGAACAATCTGTCTTGGGGCCTAGTACCCTCAATCTTAGAGTATCAAGCCGTGCTGAAATAAAAATAAAACTTTATGAAGATTTATGAAGCCCGTCCAGGGGCAGTACAAATCGAACACCTAAACCGCTGCCCGCCGGGAGATAAGCGCGAATCTCTCCCCCGTAATGTTCCACGATGCTCCGGCAGATGGCGAGGCCCAATCCGCTGCCTCCCTTATCCCGGGAACGCGACCTTTCGAGCCGGTAGAACTTTTCAAAAAGGGCTTTGAGTTCACTCTCCGGAACCCCGGGGCCGTTATCCTCCACTGAGAAAATCGCTTGATTCTCCCGAACCGTGCAACTGAACCCGATACGACTCAGGTTATCACCATATTTTAACGAATTTCCGACCAGATTGGCAAAGACGCGCCGGATCTTTTGAGGATCGATCCGCAGAGCCGGTTGCACTCCATTTTCGATCCGGACTGTCTCCTGAAATTGAACTCCCCTACTCAAAAGCTCACTGCGATATTCAGCGCAGATCGATGAGAAAAACCTGCGCAAATCGACGGGAGCCATGCTTTCCAGTCTGTCATCCTTCAGGTCGGCGGTGGCAAAGTCATTAAACTCCGTTACCAACTCGTTGATATCCCGGGCTTTTTGCTGAATGATCCGGTGATATTCATCCTCTTGTTCCGGAGGCAATTTCCGGTTCAATAACCGTTCCAGAAATCCCAGGATCGAGGTGAGCGGGGTCTTCAGATCATGGGATATGGAGGCGATCATCTCACTCTGTTCGCGATAGGATGCATCCAACCGTTGTTGCATCGCTCCGAACTTTCTGGCGAGCTCGCCCAGTTCGTCGCGGCGTTTATAAGTTACAGCGGGAATCTGAAACCGGGTATTCCGGTAATTGATGCTTTCCAAACCCCTGTTTAACGTAGCTAACGGCCTGACCAGGGAGAAATGGAGGTAGATAATTAATAAAACGATCAATATTGCAAGCATAGCTACGGCTACATCCCGGATCTGCCGGAAAGAGTTCAACTCGGTAAAACTTGAAACCTTAAATGGATAGACCAACTCCACCACATAGATGACATTCTCCCCGACCACGGTAAAGTTTTTTAGCTCCAGATTCAGCCCAAAGCCTTTCCGGTGATCGCTGGCGGCAATCTTATTGCCGGCCACGTCATAGATGGTGATCTTGACCCCGTTTCCAACGGCGGTCCGCTCCAGGTAGGCCCCGATCCGATTGCGGTCCGGGTAGTAGGTCTTGAGATGGGCTCCGATATCCTCATTCATCCGGTAGAGGTGGTCTTTGAAGAGATCAAAATCCTCGCCCAGATGCTCCATGAGGAACAACCGGTAATAGACGACTAGGCAACCGATAAACAAAAAAAAACCGACAAGATCACCAGAGGCAATTTATACTTCAGGCTCAGTTTCATGCTGCGCCGCTTCATGTGTTGCCTCCACTGGTTCCGGTAAATTTATACCCGATTCCCCATATCGTTTTGATGTAGTGGTTTTGGGGATCGAGTTTATTCCGGAGATTTTTGATATGTACCGTCACGGTGTTTAGATCGCCGTAATCGCCGCCGGTTCCCCAAATGGCGTCATAGATCTGTTCCCTGCTCACAACCAGGTTTTGGTTCTCGATCAAATAAAGCAAAATCTGAAACTCCTTGGTGGAGAGATTGATCGGTTCATCATTCTTCCAAACCTCAAAGGTATCCTTATCGATGGCGATGTCGTCGAAACGGATCCGTTCCACATCCCGTTTGGGCTCCCGGGTCTGCGGGATATTCCGCTTCTCCCGGCGCAGATGGGCTTTGACCCTGGCCACCAGCTCGTTGATGCTGAAAGGCTTGGTCATATAATCGTCGGCGCCGACCTCAAGGCCCACGACTTTGTCGAGCTCGCGGCCTTTGGCGCTGAGCAGAATGATCGGCGCCGCCGTGGTATTGCGGATTCTGCGGCAGACCTCGAGCCCATCCATCTCCGGCATCATAATGTCCAAAATCAATAAACCGACCTCGGACTGGGCGAGCAGATTCAATACCTGAACGCCATCATAGGCGGAGAGAACCTGAAATCCTTCATCCGCCAGACTGTCGGCAATGAGCCGGACGATATCCCGGTCGTCGTCCCCAACTAATATCTTGGTCGCACCCTGGGTCAACTTGCTCTTCCTCCCTTACCACAGCCCGGAATGTAGCGCGCTGAAAAATAAACCCGGCGCAATAATCTATTTTCGGCGCCGGGCAAGTTATTCCTTTAGGGAAATAAAATGGAATATGAATCATTTATCTTATCGCCAATTTTAAATACGTCATGGCCTTTTGATCAAGTTCTTTGATATCACCCAAAAGCTTGGCGATTTTCCTGCGATTTTCGGTACTTCGAAAACCCTTCCATACATCCTGCTGTCCGTATGAGCCGAGCACGCCCCATACCTGCCAGCACAGGTCATGGATATTTTTGAAACACATTGCAACGCCACGCATATTTTCATCCTTGTTTTCCTCTGCGGCGTGAAGCAGAAAATCCCCACCCCAACAGCGCGCTTCAGCAAGGTTCCCAACCAAATCGTGATGCAAATCGTGCCTCACTCTTAATGTCTCATCATCTATCGTATCAAGTTCATTGCTTAACACATAACGAATCCACTCGTCATAGACGGCCAGACCGGCCACATATCCCTCGCTATCGGTTTTCTCCATGATAGACAATCCGAGAGTCAGTACATCCTTGAGGTTTATGCTCCGTCCGATTTTTTTGCCGATGAACACAATTTTCCATAGTGAATCATACCACCCGGCTCTGCGAAACATCCCATTGGACTCTTTCTCACAAGGTTCCCATTGCTGAAAGTGGCTCCAGCCGGTGATTTCTTCGCCTTTATGATCGTAGCCGCTGATGATCACACACTCGGGTGGGCCGACAATCCCAAACGCCAGCACCGGAAGGCCCTTATCAATCGATTCAACAATTCTCTCCCGGATAACCTCGCGGTTACTCCCGTCAGACGCTTTTTCCATGATCTCATATTCATATCCCGCCCAGGCAAAGGCATTTTTAACGGTTTCGTTATGTTCGTTTACCTGGGTCAAGTCCATGCAACTCTTACAATAATCCTTACTCCACAGTAACCCGAACGCCATTCCGGAGGCAGTAATAAAATGCAGGTTGGCGATACGCTGAGTATATTTCTGATGATGTGATTCTAATTCCACTATAGGATAATCCTCACCCAAATACTGCATCAGTGAAGTCATACAGGCCGGAAACGGGAAATCCTCCGGTGAACGATTATCCCCGGTATTTCCGTAAAAACCCACTTTTACAACATCCAAAACCTTTTTCTCCGCCACTAGACTACCCCTCCTTATGGATTGGATTTTTCTTGATTTTGATAAGTTCTTTAACATCCTCAATTTCCCGGTTATCAAAGACCCTATAATGTATCCGGCCGCCTTCACCGCAGGGATAACGGTGTTCCCACAATGAATCACGGCATGTTACTCGATCTTCATCTGTCAAGCATTTTCTTTAAAAAACCCTCGTTGAGTAAATGAACCGTTTCAAACTTGCCTTTATAAAAGACAGCCCAGTTGTTAAAGACACAGGGAAGTTCTTTCGCTTTTTCCAACGTATCAACTTTAATCAGTTTAACAGGAATTCCATTCGTCTTGCAATAAGATTCAATCTGTTCGATGCAGTTTGGAATGTAGGGGCATTGCAAACCGTAATAAATCGTCAGTGTTTCACTATCTATGCTTTGCTTCTTTGCACTCGCCGCAAAATTCGGTTTTGAGCCGTTAAGTGACAATGCCATCAATTCATACTCACTGCCAATTGTATCTACAGTTTCAAAACCAAATTTCTGCATGAACTTTTTCTCTGAAAGAAAAGGCTTTTTCACTTTTGAGCTAATTATGCAAACGCCCGACTTATTTTGTCGTTTTGCGTCTGCGATACAATAATCCAGCAATTCTTTACCATACCCTTTTCCCTTGAAACTACCGGAAACCCAAAGGCAGTATATATAGATGTAATTATCACCAATAATCGGTACCCACGCTTTTTCAAGCGGCGCATATTCAATGAACACCTTGCCTTTTTCATTTAGCTTTCGAAATATATGACCTTCCGGAATTCTGTCTATAAGCCATGTTCTTTTAAGATCAACACCATGTTGATGTTTTTTATCCGCAATCGCACAACACAAATGCTCACTTGCTATATTTGCTGCGGTTAAATTTATGAATTCATTGCTCATTGTCTTAACCTCTCAATTCTCTTCTTACTCGACTACCCCTGTTATTCTTCAACTTATTGGTGGCTAATGTTCGTATACCAAGTCATAAAATTTCCCTTTTAAAACCTTATCACTCGAATAACATGATTGTAAAAATCCACAAAATAGAGATTGTTTTCCGAGTCCATCCTTAGACCGTGTATAGGTATCGGCAATATAAATATTGCCCGCACTATCAACAAATACTCCTTCAGGTCCATTGAGTTTGGCTTGTAGAGCCGATCCGCCGTCACCCGCAAAACTTTGAATAACACCACTAGACCGTTTATTTTTGTAAGATATGACTATTCATGCCTCCAATTCTATACGAGGAGAATCAAGAACATATAAATAATTCTCCGAACCATCTGTAGTCACCCTAATAGTTAAGGAACCACCTTTAGTCCTTATCATACCATCCCTTATTTGACAATAGTATGTCATATTAGAAGTCAGATACATGAGAATAAAATTGATTCCTTGCTGTCGGAAATTTTGTATCCATGAACCCGCTACAAATTACAGTGACTTTCATTACCCGTTTTTAACTGCTCAGCATTTACTCGAAACCCGATTCGTTCTTTTTGGCATATCCTCCGGATCGCTTTTTTCCCGGAAAGCGCATTGAGAAAAGTTGCTCCGGCAGATGTGGCCCACATTCCTACAAAATAAAAATTATCAAGGCCCGGGATGGTCATGTCGTCATTCTTAAACAAGCTGCCGAGAATATCCAATTTTTTGCTGGGGGCATTAACAAAGCCATGTGTTCCGCCCATAAAACGCTCCCAGGTTAACAGCGTTGGGACATCGACCACTTCCACCTGATTGGTTATCCCGTGAAAATGTTTTTCCAAAAGGCTGATAACTTGACTGGCAACCCTTTGCTTTTCCGCTTCATAATCCTTTTTATTGGCCGCCAGTTCCTTCCAGTAAGAATACGTCGAGACAAGCTCAACCTTAATTGTGCCTTTGCCTTGGGGAGCCATTGAATTATCAAAACCGTATAGCTGCATTTCCAGTGATGTCAATGGGTGTCCCGCGATGGTGACAGGCTCATCAAGAAGCAAGATCAAGCTGGACGGCTCCTTCGATAAATCCCGGTTAACGCCAAGGAAAACATGTACCGCCCAATTGGTTTCATCAGCAGGCTCGGCGCAGTATCCCCGCAGGCGCTCACTCATGAATCTCCCTTCCAGCATATCCAGGAGCGTCTTCCGGCCATCAGCGTTTGAAATGACGAAATCGGCGAATTCTTCGGTGCCGTCATTCAATTGGACACCAACTGCCCGGCCGTTTTTTGCAATGATCTTGGTC
>DASVMB010000549.1:0-7926 GCA_036384575.1 Bacillota bacterium | reverse complement strand
GGTCGATATTGCGGTCAAAAACCTCGCCGCGTCCGGCCGGATCTTCCCCCCAAACCTTCTCTAGCAGTTGATCCCGTTTAAAAACGAGGCCCGCGTTTTTCATCAGGAAATAAAGCAGATCAAACTCCAGGGCCGTCAGGCTAACGGGATGGCCTTGAGATTTTACGCTCATCCGGGCGGGATCAAGCTCCAGATCACCCCGGATGACTACGGACTGATCGGAATCACCCTCCCCGGAAAGATGAGGCCGCCGCAACAGTACCTTGACCCGCGCCAACAATTCCCGAATGGAAAACGGTTTGATCATATAATCATCAGCCCCGATCTCAAGGCCCAGTACCCGATCGACCTCCTCCTGTTTGGCGGTGAGCATCAATATATAGGTGTCATACTGTTGGCGGCGGATGGTCCGGCAGACCTCCAGACCGTCAATGCCCGGAAGCATCAGATCCAAAATTACCAAAACCGGGTGAATCGCATTATACCTCTCCAAGGCCTCAATGCCGTTAAAAGCCTGGATGCAGCTGTAACCTTCCCTTTCCAGGTGGGTTTTGAGCAGATTTGAAATGTTCGCTTCATCTTCAACGATTAAGATCTGAATCAACTTAATGCCCCCGATCCGATCTGATCAAACGTCCGAAATGATCAAATGTTTCCAGTCTGGACAGATCTGGATTTATTTCCTCGTCTTTTTCTGAGATGCCCCCCGCAGTATTACCGCCGAAGCGCGAAATTCCGCCTAAAAAAACCGACCGGTCATAACCGTCCGATTAGTGAAACATTCCGTATCAAGTATAATTTAGTAAAAAGATGTGCTGTATTTATGAGGCAATTATTACAGATTTGTAAATTAATCGCTGTTTATGATTGATGAGACCGTCCAACTCAAGTAGTGATAACGTTCGGAACCAATAATCTCCGGAATGGTTTAAAAACACCCCGCATCAGCCGATACTGGTTATATTACGGTGGAATTTCGCAACTTCACAACGGGAGTTCTGCAACCATGAAGAAACCCACTGCCTTCTGGATGACTCTTGCGATCGTTTGCGTTTTCGCGATATCTTTTGTGTTTTCCCACACTGCCGGGGCGTCTTCCGGTAAGCCTGCCGTCGCTGCCCAGGCGGCCATACTCATCAACGCCGTTAACGGCGAGATTCTTTTTGCCAAAAAAGCCGACCGGGTAATGGCTCCGGCCAGCACCACCAAGATCATGACCGCCATTTTGGGACTCGAGCGGGGCGACTTAGGCCGGACAGTCACGGTCAGCACCAATGCCGCAGCCAAAGACGGCTCGTCAATGCACCTGGCATGTAATCAACGCATCACGCTACGGAACTTGCTATACGGTGTGTTACTGATATCCGGCAACGATGCGGCCACCGCCGTCGCCGAGTATATTGCCGGTTCAGAAACGGCTTTCGCCCGGTTGATGAACGCCAAAGCGATTGGTTTGGGAATGCGTAATACCCGGTTTCAAAACGCCAGCGGTTTACCGGCTGTGAATCATTACTCAACCGCCTATGATCTGGCGCTCTTAACCCGCTATGCCATGCGTAACCCGAACTTCGCCTGGATCGTTCAGACCAAAACCTACTCCATGCAGGGAAACCGTCCCGGGGAACGGGTGCAGCTCATCAACCATAACAAATTGCTTTGGCGCTACCCGTACTGCACCGGCGTCAAGACCGGCTATACCATCCGGGCCGGCGGTTGTCTGGTTTCCTCTGCGGCAAAACAGGGCAAACAATTGATTGCAGTGGTCCTCCATAGCTCCGCCATTTACGATGACAGTCAAAAACTCTTTGAATACGGATTCAAACGTCTTTCCCCGCGATAAACCGCGGTTCCGCATCTGGTGACAAAAAGCCCGGGATGACCAAGTTTTTCTAGGCGGATTGGACCTTGGGGAGCGGTACATAATAAACATGCATTTTTTTAAGAGAACCCCCGTATGGAGGTTCTTTTTCTACCGATACGCACCTCCTGTTGATTGAAGGAAATTCGTCCGTCGAAAAGGAGTAACCTCATGCCGGAACTCCCCTGGGACTCCGGAAGTCTAGAGCTGCCATTACTACGCGGGCGCGCGATTAATCCGTCGCTGGCCTGGCTTGAACCGACACTGCCCGCACCACTGAGTAAAATCGAACTCCAGACTCAGCTGGATAAGGAGTTCCAACTCATCGCCCCGCAAATCAAAAAAGCCGCCCGGATCGCATTATTGTTGGAGGATCCGTCACGGCCCAGCCGCACCCGGGAACTCGCCGCAAGCATCATCCGGAAGATCGGGGAGACACGCGGGGGGCTTACGGGGGTATCCGTCATCGTTGCAGCCGGAGCCCATTACCGGATCGAACCCGAGGCACTCGCCATGAAACTTCCTGCGCTGGATCCGCCGGCCGTGATCCATGACGCCACTTCTACTTCCAACTTGGCCCACTTGGGGTTCAGCCAATCCGGAGTGGACTTTTGGTTCAACCGCAATATAGCCGAGGCCGAACTCAGGTTGAGCATCTCCACGGTCAATCTTCATCCGCTGGTTGGTTTCTCCGGGGGCGGCAAGATTCTGCTTCCGGGGGTGGCCGGAATCGAGACCATCCGGGGACTGCACCGGCTGCCTGCAGGAACTGCCGGCGCCGCGCAAACCGCGATGCGTGACCTTATCAACGAAGTACTGGACCGTCTTCCCATTGCTTATAGTTGGCATTTGCTCTCCCGGCCCGATGGCGGCATTTTCAGAATTTTTGCCGGACCCGTCCAGTCAAGCCATAGCGAGGCTCGGAATGAACTGCTCCGGCTTGTCACCCTGGAACCGCCATCCGTTCAACCACAGCTGCTCATTTTGGGAGCGCATCCTTTTCATCAGAATTTAATCGGCAGCTTTAAGTCGTTGCATCAGATACCGGCTGTACTTGCCCCAGGCGGTTGTGCCCTTCTCATAAACGAGGCTACCCAGGGAGTGGGGTTTCACCATTGGCGTAATGACCCGGCAGTGACCGCGGCCGAGAAAGAAAAATGCCACCGCATGTATCAAGCATACCGGGTGGCGCTTTACTCCCCCGGCACCCAACCGGAGGCGTTCCGGAACCTTTTTCCGGAAGAATTCGTATTACTTCGCTCATTCCAGGAATTGACGGATTTTCTCAAAGAATTTGCGGATCAACCGGCAGCCGTGATCCCGTATGCTCCGGTTACTTTAATCAGGCAACAGGGGACAGGGAACAGGCATGAGGCACGAGGCGTGAGGCGTGAGGGACTAGGGGACAGGCAAGAGGGAATTGGCCAGGCAGGAGTATTGAGAGATATTTGTGTCGAAAGCCTATTCACTCTTTCCCATTAAAGTGGAGTTGTATTACAACTCTTAAGAAAACGGTGTCACCGTTTTCAGGGAACTGGCTGGATTCTTGGGTCAACAGGCTGGAGCTAAACTACGAAGCCTAACCGACAAAAGCCCGGGAGTCAAGCTGATCCCCTTAAAGGGATAGGGTAGATAGACCTGGATTTGGGCTTCCTACCCTGTTGCCTATTGCCTGTTCCCTATTGCCACGCGCCTCATCTCGGTTCATCCAGCAGTTGTAAGTAGGAGTTGAAGAAAGAACGGTAAACCCCTAAAACCACAACGATCACCGTTAGCGCTGTGGCCGCGGCGACCATATACATCACCACAATCTGATAACGTACCGCGTCGCCGGGATTCGTTCCGGAGATGATCTGGCCGGTCATCATCCCCGGAAGCTGCACGATCCCCACGGTCATCATCGAACTGATCGTGGGTAGCATCGCAGCCTTTAAGGCTTCCCGCAGGTAAGGAGCGACCGCCTGCCGGGAGGTTGCCCCCAAAGCCAGGGCCAGCTCGATCCGGGGACGCCCGTCCTTGATATCCGCACTCAGCCGGTTGGCGGCCAAGGCCGCACCCACCATGGAATTGCCGATGATCATTCCGGCCAAGGGAATCATATATTGTGGCAGGTACCAGGGCCGGACCTTCAATATAAATCCGATTACAACAGCCAGAACGAGTACGCTGCCCCCGGCGATGGCGGCCGTCAAAATCCAGAACAGTCTCCTCCAACGGAGCTTCTGGCGTTTCAAGGCATTGGATCCGGCCACCAGGATCATGATCGCCAGGATCAGGATCACCAGATACCAGCGGCGCAGATCAAAGATGTATTGTAAAACATAACCGACCAACATCAGTTGGATAAAACCCCGTACCGCTCCGATGAGTAAATCTCTTTCCAGGCCCAACCGTTCCCGAATGGAGATACCGAGCGTTACGCCGATTAGGCTGACGGCAACGAGCAGGTCCAGATCAGTGATTGGGATATAATTCACGTTCCTGCCCTCCGCCATTTAGAAACTGACGGGTCCGGATCTCCCGCGGTGAATCAAAGAGCGCCCCGGTCTCGTTGAATTCGATCAACCGGCCCCCCTCAAGATATGCGGTGTAATCCGCATACTGCCTTGCCTGAGCCAGCAGATGCGTGACCAAAACGACGGTCAATCCCAGTCCGTCCCGGAGCCTCCGAACTAAATCCATCACCGCATTTGCAGATTCCGGATCGAGTGAGGCGGTAGGTTCATCAAGCAGCACTGCCTGAGGCCGGACGGCAAGAGTCCGGGCGAGCGAGACCCGCTGCTGTTGCCCCACGGAAAGCCGTCCTGCTTCCCGTCCGGCAAACTCCGGGTCGAGACCGACTGTCGTTAAAAGCTCCGGGACAGGTATGAGTTCCAACTTTCGTCCTTTGGGAGCGAACCTGGCTGCCAGATGGAGATTTTCCGCGACGGTTCCCGGAATAATCACCGGCAGCTGGAAGACCATTCCGACCCGGCGGCGGAGTTCCGGGATATCATAGGATGTGAGCGGTCGAGCGTTGAGGAAAACCGAGCCGTCGCTGGGATCATCCAGGCGGTTGAGCAGCCGGAGCAGACTACTTTTCCCGGCCCCGGAAGGACCGATGAGCGCGGTAATCCGTTTCCTGTGAATTGTCAGGTTGACCCGGGACAGGATCTCAAGCTTTCCTCCGCTACCCGGTTTCTCCACCGATACCTGATGAAGTTGAAAGATGGCAGATCAACCCTTTTTTAGCGTCGATACGGAACTCTTCCTACTGTCCGAACATGTACTCCTCCAAGTAACGGTTCTGAACCTGCGTCTCCTGTAACTGGTATTTGACAATGTCCCCGATGGAGACGATTCCCACGATTCCATCCCGGGTCACAATGGGCAGATGACGAATGTGATTGACGGTCATGATTCCCTTAATATATTCCAGATCATCTTCGGGAATGGCCACGATCAGGTTGGTGGTCATCAGATTGGTGACCTTTTTCGCTTTTAATGAGTCGTAACCCTCAAAAGCTGCCTTTAAAATGTCCCGTTCCGAGAGGATCCCCACCAGCTTGCCTTCATCGTCGCGGACCACCAGAGAGCCGATTTTATTTTCCACCAACAGTCGCATGGCCTCAAAGATCGAAGCCTCCGGGGAGACGGTGATTACCTGACCGCCTTTTTCCTTTAACAAATCGGATACCTTCATGCCCTCACTCTCCTCTGTCTTTTTTCGTTTGGCAGATCGATGGTTTCGGGAGCATTGGAAGTGGAAATACCGGACTTTTAGCATAACCAATCGCGTCCTAAAATAAACAACCGCTGGCATCATTTATACTATTTGCCACCGGTTGGAAAAATCCTGTAAGGGTTCTCTCATTCTTTTACGGTTTCGAGCCGTTTATCGAGTTCGATCTGAACCTGGCAGGAAACCTCCAGGCAATTGCCAATGATAAATCCGTGCATAAACGGGGGTTCCGGTTCCCGGTGTAACGGATTGACCGCTCCGATAAACTCCGCCACCGGCGACGGCACCATCTGCGGGTGGACCAGCAGTAGCGGAGAGTGTTTCCCCATATGGGACAAGGGATTTCCGCTAACGGCCGGCTGCCAGGAATCGATCCGGGAAAACCGGAAACTCCACCCCTTTTTTTGATTGACATTCCATCCGAATGTTCCGGTGGGACTCTGATACCGTGTAAAACGAACGGAGGTAGCCGCCGGATCGGGCCCGGCGATTCGATCCACAAATCCCCGGGTTAAGTGGCGCACCGTCTCTTCCACGCGGGGTGAAATACTCCCCGGACCTCCGATAATGTAAACATCGGGTTGCCGCTCGCGAATCGCCTGAGCGGTAACTCCCGGCAATTGCTGGCCATGGGTAAGTAAAATCGGGTCTCCCATATGCGCTGCCCATCCCCCGGCTGGCAACGCGTCCCCAAATTGTTCCTCCGAGACCAGCATCACGTTACATTTCGGCCCAAGCAAATTCCAGATGATGACCGCTGTCGTAGCCGGATCTCCTCCGTTAATCCGGCAGACCGTAAACCCCATTCGCTGAACTTCCTCATCGATCCGCGGTGATAAGGAGCCGATGGTTAAAACCTGAGCCGGGGATCCTTTTCCCGACGGACAGAGCCGGATAATCTCACTTCGCACCACCGGATTTAAAAAGTCCGGTTCCGTCAAAAGCACCGGTCCGTTCCGCGGGAAATGGATCAGTGAAGACGCAATCAGGGCTTCCTGAAAACATGACCCGTCACCCCGGGCTAAAATAACCACACCCGGCCGTTCCATCGGATCGGCCGGGTTGTTCCAAACTGCCTCCGCTACCGCCACCCCGGTCTGATAGGAATCGGTTCCGCCAAAACGGGTAGTATTGGGAGTATTGGCTGTAAACTGCCAACACCGATATTCTGACGTCACTGCACCATTCATTTGGACACCCCGTTTCCCATTCTTTCTTTATCATTTTCTATGCCGTCAGCGGGGTTTTTGAACATTGTCCCGCCGGGATAGGGGTTGATCATTCCTGATGAATCGAAAAAACACAGCTTTATATTCATGAAAACCAATCAAGCGGGATTTTAGAGAAACCAACGAAAAAATAACAGGCCAAAATTTAACCCGAAGTGACAAAGTAAAAAATTGATATTGGTTCTGTTCCAAATGCTTTTTTCAAATAAAAAATGCGAAATGATTGGCAAAAACTTTATCCATTCACATATGATGATCAAAAACCGGAAGAGTTTGCAAGAAAAATGGCCAACGCTTTGCAGGAAATAATGTAGCGCAAAATGAAGGTCTTAGGAGCCAAATACTAACTAGACTCGATTTATAGCCCAGATCAAAAAACATTTTCGGGGGCCACGAGAAATTCGTATTGATATAAAGAAATTCGGAGTCCAGTCAGGGCACTCCGAATTTCTTTTGCAAATACTATGGATTTAAATTCCGTGAGAATCTTTTCTATTAACGCAGCACCGGATATTTAAATCTACTCGCGCTAGGATCATTGGTTTGTACCTCTCGAAAGAGATAATTCTGGGTTCCATCGCTATTCATGATATAAACGCCGAATTTATCATCCACTGATAATGAAAAATGCAAAACATAAGCAATCTTTGTACCATCGGAGGACCAAGCCGGCTCTCGGGTGGTCCCGTAATGCCAATTGGTGAGTTTCAACGGAGTTCCGTTGCCATCCGTATTCATCGTATAAACATTTCCATCATCTGCCACATAAGCAACTTTGGTTCCATCCGGAGAAATAACAGAGTAACCGGCTTCAGATGTAGTAAGTTCTACAAGGAGCTGCGGGTTGGTTGTTCCCGGGGTAAACAGGTAAAGGCCTCTTGGTTTATGATCTGAGTAATACTGTGTAACAACCTTGGTACCATCACTTGAAATAGTTGGGCAATAGTATCCTGCTGCATCGGCGAACTTTTGAATGTTCCCATCGGAACTCATGGTCCAAATAGCGGAAGACGATTGATTTACGTCACGCATAAACACGATTTCACCACTGGCGGAGATGAAAGCATCCGAGTCATTAGATTGTAATCCTGTAACTACGTTTACCGATGCAGGAGCGG
>DASVMB010000548.1:0-7034 GCA_036384575.1 Bacillota bacterium | reverse complement strand
CTTCCTTGGATACCACATTACGGCGGTTTTTAAGCTGTTCTACCTCGACCAGTTTCTTGCGGCGTTCCTCATCCAAGGCCAGGAATTGATCGAGCGGGACATTGGCGCCTCTCTTGGCCATTGCCTCGCGGACCTTGGCCGGGTCGTTCCGGACGAGTTTAATATCAAGCATCCCGGACACTCCTTCAATTTCGATATAGGTAAGTGTAAGTAAAAAGGTAACGTAGAATTACGTTACCCATTATAACCCAATCATTATTAAAAAACAATCCAACCGCTTATGTTTACCTTGGATTCCGGATAACCCGGACCGTTCGGACCGACCAATCATCCGAACCGGGCGGGGTCAAACGTAAATTAAGGTTGATCCTCCGGTGGATTCCCCGGTTCCAACCTGAGTAATACCATAAATATCAATGCCAATAAACCTAAGGAAAAGATATATATCAGATAAGGCCTGATATTATAGAGATAACCCGAGGCCAAGCCGATGATTGCGCATAAAACGGATATGACCGTGTTGTTCAGCGCAAAGATACCCGATCGCTCTTTTCCCCCGGTGACATTGGCCAGCAGTGTATCAAGGAACGGCTTCCCGATGGCGAAACCCATGGCGATGATGCTGATTCCCCCAAGCGCCGGTAGAAAGCGCCCCGGTGGAGAGATGATCAGAAACACCAGGCCGATCGCTTGAATCACGATGCCGGTCCGCATGCAAGTGTTCCAGTTACTCCGGTTGATCCGCGGAATTCGCGGGATGAGCAGAATCAACACCAAAAGCATAACAGCGGCGTTGACTCCGCCCAAGAGCGATATGGCGGATTTATCAAGCCGGAGACCTTCGGTAAGATAAGGCGCAAAATATAGACTAGTGTATGTACCGATAGGGAGATACACATTGAACAGAACCGTAATCAACAAGGCCTTGCCGACTTGGGGCCGATTTTTGAGATACCGCGTCAATTCCCGGAATGAATTGGTCCGGGGCCGGAATTTTCCCCGATGTGCCCGGCGTTCGTCAAGGATCTGTTGCCCCACCCGGGTCTCCCGGAAGTAGTAATTTCTGCCCAACATCATCAAAGTCATGCTGACAACCGCAAATCCCATCAGGATTCGCTCGGCGTTGACAATTCCCAGGTAAAGTACGAAAATCCCAGCCACCGGAGTGAGTATGCCCACCGAAATGTTGATGATGTTCATGGCATTGTACGCCAACACCTGTTGTTCGTTATCGGCATCCTCCACCACCATTAGGTTCCAGGAGACCGAAACGACCCGGACCGCACTACCCACCAGTGTGGCCAGGGCAAACATCGGAAAACTTCTGGCAAAAATGTAGATCAGGATTGAACCCGGCCAGGCAATCAGGTCAAAGATGATGGTGGTCTTTCTCCGCCCCAAGGCATCGGTGATCTTTCCGCTAAAGAAAGCCCAAAATGCACCGGCAACATAACCCAGGGAGATGAGAAAACCGATCTGCTCATCGGTCACACCCTGGCTTTTCATGTACAGGCTAAGATAAAAATTGTATAACGTATAAGGAATTCCCCATAACGGCTCGAAAAGTACGGCGGTCCGGGTATTCCCTTGCAACGAACCCAATGAATTAGCGAACGGTCTAATTCGTAGACTCAAGGTCCTTCTCTCCCTTGTTATGATCCTATTCATGCTGATTGGTGGGGATGACAGCCATTCATAGACTGTTTGACCCCTTGCTTTAACCTATCCACGCCCGGAGAAGCAACATATCGCTAAACGATGGATACCGGTCCTGATAATCCTCGAGTACCATTAATTCCGTGTCCCGCACCAAACGATACCCCTCATCCAGCAACAATCCGGTCAAACGTCGAAAACGGGTATGAAACCTGAGAGTCGGTGCCGTTGTCGGCGTCGGCATCGGTATGGCGGAACGGTAAATTCCTTCCAAACCACGGAGTAAACCCCGAAATACTTCACTGTCATCCGGTCCCGGCTCCACCATTCCCCATGGATAACAGTTAAAATCAGGATGAAAGGCAATAAAACCTGCCGGATGGTTCCCAATCAGAACAAAAACGATCTGTTGCGGATACTTACCCAAAAACAACAACAGATCCTTGTTAATATCCAAACCCGGATAAATCCGGACCGTCCATTCTCCAACAGCTTGGATCACCCGGGAGAGATCCCTGGCGCCGAGTTCCGCTCCGGAACGTAAGACAATAAAAGATTTGGTGGGTCGCAGATCGGACGAAAGCTTTTTCTCCATGATCCGGGCCGGTTGCAGCGACCGAAAGCCCATGCTGTGATATAATCCGATATTCTTGCCCCATTCCGGCATCGTCTCCAGTCCGATCACCCGGCAATGTTTCCGCAAATAATCGAGTCCCACCCCAATCAATTGCTTGCCGTACCCCTTGTTCTGCTCGTCGGGATCCACCCCCAACGGTCCGAAATAACCGATGGAGCCAAAAGTACGGCAAAAGATGTATCCCACAGGCTTCTCATCCGCCTGGCAGATATAACACCCTTCGGGATCTGCGGCGTACAAATTGGCGATATTCTCCGGGGAACGCCAGTTGTCCCGATGAAAACTCCTTTGATCCATCTGTTGAATAACGGGAATGTCGGAAAAGACCAGCGGCCGGATGGTCGCCATCCAAAAATCACCTCGGATGAAGTTTCATCTATATCACGCTTCACCTATATCGCCAAACTATTCGCCATTCCGGGGTTGACTCCTTCCCTCCGGGTGCGGAAGAAGAATATTAATCCTTGGATAAATTTTACTTTAAAATGAAAAGTGTAGTATAATGTTATTAGCCTGTAGCAACCCGTTGGACACCGGCCGAATTAAGATCAACAGAAACCTCTTCGGGTTTTGGCAGGAATGAAGCTGGAGGTATATCTGATGAACGATGTAATGGTGGCAAAAATCATCATGGCTATTAACGAACTGGGTTCGGCTCGTACACTTCTAACGGCTGCTTTGAAGGAAGGCGGCGATGAAGCGGTTAAAATCGTGGCAGTTTTAGATAAGATCAAGGTTTGCGAGACGGACCTCCAAAACATTCAGGCGGGTAAATGAATATAAGGAGGAGGTCTTTATCAAAACGATACCGCTGTCAGGCAGATCCTCGCCCAGGCTCAAGTCTACAAGATCAACCCCAAAAATATTCAAACCGACCGGATTTTGATTGAACCCCGTTCCAATGACGGGTATAATAAAAACAATATCAACCTCGTATCATCTCCAGAGTAACCGTTAGTTTCGAAATGGAAAACACTTAAACAACAGGAGATTTATAGATGACTGGGGAAGCAAATCATAAGATCGCCATCTCCGGCGACCTGGGCAGCGGCAAAAGCACTGTTTGCCGATTACTTAAAGAACGGCTCTCCTTCGGCAGTTACTCCATGGGTGAGACCTGGCGACGCTTGGCGGAAAAATACCAGATGACAATCCTGGAGTTAAACCGGTATTCCGAGACCCATCCCCTGGATGAGGAGATGGACCGGGATCTGACTGAAACAGGTCAGGCACCGGGCAATATGATCTTTGACTCCAGGCTCGCCTGGCACTTCGTACCGGACTCTTTCAAGGTGCATCTCGTCGTGGACAGTCGAATCGCGGCGTCCCGCATTTATAACGATCTACGCGGTCAGGCCGAAGGTTATGCCAGTGTTGAACAAGCTCATGCCCTACTCCAGGAACGGAAGGCCAGTGAGAACCGGCGATACCTTCAGAAATATGGAGTAGATTGCACCCGGCTCCAAAATTATGATTTGGTGGTCGATACTTCTATGGCAAGTCCCGAGCGGATCGCCGAATTGATCTGTACCTGTTTCGAAGCCTGGCGAAACGGTAAAACCTTTACTCCATTGTGGCTGTCACCTCAATCCCTATTTCCCGCCCGTGAGAGTGATGGCTCCGGATGCGATCGTTCGGAAGTAGCCTTACTCGAAGTGGATTGTTTCCTTTACATCTGGGAGGGCCTGGAGACTGTAAGCCACGCCTTGCGGGAAGGATCTCCGTGGGTTGCGGCGCGGGTCATTGCCCGGGATGAAGAATTTCCGGCCACCCGGAACGATTCCGCCCGGAAACTGGTGCAAAAACACTGCCGGCTGGAATTGCTTCAGGACTGGGAGGCCCAGCATCAGTTCCGGTTCAGCAAATACCCCTCCATTTTTTGATGCTTCTTAAAACACGGTAACTTAATTCCTTTGAGTGGAAACCAATTTAACCTAAGTTCAATTTGAAAATCAACTATATTATAGGAGTGATCAGATGATACCGACGCCCCATATTCAAGTCGACAAGGATGGAGTCATTTCAGAAACAGTATTATTACCCGGCGATCCCTTACGCGCCAAATTCATCGCCGAACATTACCTGGAGAACCCGGTCCAATTTAATGCCGTTCGGAACATGTATGGATTCACAGGAACCTATCACGGAAAAAAGGTCTCGGTGATGGGAACAGGGATGGGTATGCCGTCCATCGGTATCTACTCCTACGAATTGATTCATTTCTATGGTGTAAAAAACCTGATCCGCGTCGGTTCCTGCGGCGCGCTGCAACCAGAAGTCAAGGTAAGGGATATCGTGATTGGAATGGCGGCCTCCACCGACTCGAATTATGCCGCCCAATACCATCTGCCCGGAACCTTTGCCCCCACCGCATCCTGGAAGTTATTAAAAAAGGCTGTAACCGCCGCGGATCAAAAAGCTATTTCCGTCAAGGTTGGCAATATTGTCTCATCGGATGTTTTTTACGGCGACGATTCCGAGGCTTGGCGTAAATGGGCCATGATGGGAGTGTTGGCCGTGGAGATGGAAGCGGCGGCCCTTTACATGAATGCCGCCCGGGCGGGAGTCAATGCGCTCTGTATCCTGACCGTCTCCGATTCGTTAGTCTCTCATGAGGAAACGACCGCGGCCGAGAGGGAACAGTCTTTCACTCAAATGATGGAGCTCGCATTAGAGCTGGCTTGATTCTACCGGGGATTTTTCATATCAAGTCCCTATTCAATCCATCGTGTAATTTCGGGTGGATTGAATTTTTTCGTTCTTCAAACCTAAATCTACGATAGCGTGAGGAAAAATGAGTATTTTAACAGCTGAAAACATCAGTCACGGTTTTGGCGCCCGAAAAATACTGGAGAATGCATCTTTCCGGCTCCTCAAGGGTGAGCATGTGGCGCTGGTCGGGGCCAACGGCGAAGGAAAGACTACCTTTCTCAAGATCATCACCGGTCAACTGACACCCGACGAAGGGAAGATCGAATGGTGCAAACGGATTACCACCGGATACCTTGATCAATTCACCGTATTGACGAAAGGCAAGACCATCCGGGAAATTTTACGGGAGGCCTTTCAGCCCATGTTCGACCTGGAAAAAGAGATGCTCGAAGCCTATGAAAAAATGGCCGTCGCTTCAGAGGCGGAGATCAACGCGATGATGGAAGACGTAGGCGAGATCCAGAGCACCCTGGAACATAACGGATTTTACTCCATCGACGCCAAAATCGAGGAAGTCGCCAACGGTTTAGGGCTCGGTGAAATCGGCCTCGACCGGGAGGTTTCCGATTTAAGCGGCGGGCAACGGGCCAAGGTACTGCTAACCAAACTATTGCTGCAGAATCCGATGATATTGATCATGGACGAACCCACGAACTTCTTAGATGCCCATCATATCCAATGGTTGACCAATTATCTGAAAAACTATGAGAATGCTTTTATCCTGGTATCCCACGACATCCCGTTCTTAGCCGCAGTGGCCAATGTGATTTATCATGTGGAAAACGCCTCTCTTACCCGGTACACCGGTAATTACCATGATTTTGAGGAAATGTACCAATTAAAGAAAGAGCAAAATCAAAAGGCTTTCGAACGGCAACAAAAGGAGATCGAACGATTGGAGGATTTTGTAGCCCGGAACAAAGCCCGGGCCGCTACGGCTAATCTGGCCAAAAGTCGCCAGAAAAAACTGGACAAGATGGAGCTGATCGAAAAAGATCGGGAACGGTTGAAGCCGGTATTTAAATTCAAAGAAGCCCGGACTCCCGGTAAGTACATCTTTCAGGCGAACAATCTGGTCCTTGGTTACGATGAGCCCCTGACCCGGCCTTTAAATCTGATACTGGAGCGGGGTCAACGGGTAGCCATCAAAGGCGTCAATGGCCTTGGCAAATCCACCCTGCTAAAAACTTTACTGGGTGTCATTCAGCCAGTGGCGGGAACCGTTAAACTTGATGATTACCTGATTCCCGGTTATTTTGAACAGGAATCGGCCGGTTCGGAGACGAACACCGCCCTTGAGGAGATCTGGAATGAATATCCGGGGTTAAGTAACGCCGAGGCTCGAGGGGCGCTAGCCGGCTGCGGACTGACTCGGGAGCATATCTCCACTCAGATGATGGTGTTGAGTGGTGGAGAGAACGCCAAGGTGCGACTGTGCAAATTGATGCTGAAGGAGATCAACTGGCTGGTTTTGGATGAACCCACCAACCACTTGGATGTCGACGCCAAACAGGCTCTGGAGAAAGCTTTACGGGAATTTAAAGGCACCATTCTCCTAGTCAGCCACGAACCCGAGTTTTATCGGGATTGGGTGACCGATATCTGGAACTTGGAGGATTGGACGACGAAGATTTCTTAACATGTTTTTTGATTGGGCACGTTACACCGGGTATTGGTTGATCAACGAATGGGCATTTAACAAAACCAGGCCGATTAGAATATCGGCCTGGTTTTGTTTTAACTCAATACTTCTTGTTAACTGAACTCTCTTAGCTGTTTACCGCAGCCAGTTTTTTGTACATCTCCAGCCTTGCCTTGGCATCTTGCTCGGCCCGGTTGTAGAGATCCTCTGCCTGCTCGGGGAACTGCTTCTTCAAGGTGGCGTAACGAACCTCGCCCATGATGAAGTCACGGTAACTGCCGGTGGGTTCTTTGGAATCCAGCATAAACGGATTCTTACCCTCGAGGGCCAGCTCCGGATTGTAGCGGTATAACGGCCAGTACCCGGCTTCAACCGCCATTTTCTCTT
>DASVMB010000547.1:0-2314 GCA_036384575.1 Bacillota bacterium | reverse complement strand
CCTCCCGGAAGCGCGTTAACCCGGTTTGTTCCAAAGCCTTCACGGTCCGGCATTCGACCTCGGCGGCATTAAGTCCCAGGTTACCCGGACCAAAGGCTACCTCTTTGTCAACCCGTTCCAGAAAAATCTGGTGATCCGGGTTTTGAAATACATAGCCTACTTGCTGGGCGAGACAAGCCGTGGTTACCCTCTGGGTGTCACGGCCGCAGACCAAAACCCGGCCGGAATCGGGACGGAGTAATCCATTAAAATGTTTGACCAGTGTGGATTTACCCGCTCCGTTTTGCCCCACCAAAGCCACAAATTCGCCCCTGCCGATATCCAAACGAATATGGTCAAGCACCGGAGCCTTTCCACCGTAATTCTGTACCAAGTCCTGAATTTGAATGATTGCAGTCATTGCCGTTCCCCGTCTTTCTCAGGATTGATGAAGAACCGCCGGATGATAGCGGTTGTTTGCTCCAAGGTGACCGGAACTCGAGTTCCACTACGGAATTCTTCCGGCAGGTTACCGAAAAACTCGGTGACTTGGGGCAGGCGAACGCCCAACTCCTTTATACCAAACCAATCGCTGAAAACATCGGCCGGAGTTCCGTCGATCCGGATCCGGCCCTCCTCCATAACCAGCAATCTTCGACAATACTCGGCCAAATGTTCCATTTTATGCTCTACGATGATTACCGTAATCCCGTATTCCACATTTAACTGCCTCAGTACCGCGAAGACGTCGTCGGTACCCAATGGATCCAATTCCGCGGTGGGTTCATCCAGGATCAGGATATCGGGCCGCATCGCCAGTACCGCCGCGATGGCCACCCGTTGTTTTTGCCCGCCGGAGAGACCTGCAATAGAGGCCTTTCGTAAATGGGGAATTCTGACCGCCTGCAAGGCAAAGTCAATCCGTCGTTCGATCTCATCCGGCTCGAACCCCAGATTCTCCGGGCCAAAGGCCAATTCCTCCTCAACACCGGCAGAGACCAGTTGGGCTTCGGGATCCTGAAAGACCGAACCTACCCGGCGGGAGAGTTCCCGTCCGGTCAGATCAAACACCGAGCGGCCTTCAATCGCAACGTCACCAAAATAATCCCCGGTGACAAAATGAGGAATCACCCCGTTTAAACAATGAGCAAGGGTGGTCTTTCCGGCTCCGGTCGGCCCGGTGATCCCGATAAACTCACCCTTGCTGACTGTCAGGTTGATCTCCCGCAATGCCGGGGTGGGGGAATCATGATAACTGAAACTGAGATTCCGGGCCGCGATGAGCGGCTCTTCCTTTTTTGCAAGAGGCTCTTGCTGAAATAAAGTCACAGTCGGCCTCCTTGAAGAGATTTTTTCTCGGTTCAATCAACGTATTATTTCTTCAAAAGCTTCTTGGCGGGAAAATAAAGCACTTGAACAATGATTGCATTTAATACCGTTAAAGTAACCACTGTGATGAGCATGTTGGCTGCCACCGCCAGCGGTACCAGTTTAAAGACTACATAAACCGCTACAAAACTCAAACCGCTCGCCAGGGTAGCCAGTGCCCCGGTAAGCAGCGGAGTTAAGACAAATCCCTTAAATTTAGCCTCCAGTAAACTGAAGATGCCCAGGCAAACCATAGCCCCAATCGGCTCACTGATCAGATTGACCGGATACGCCGCCTTGGAGGTGAACATGCAAACCAGTCCGGCAACCACGCCGATGCCGATGGCCTCCCCTAACCTCGGCCGGGCAAGGATAATCGCCAGCGAATACATGGCGATGGCGAAATTGGGCGTAATCCCGAACATCGGTGGAACCGTCAACCGAATTACCGCTCCCGCTGCAATCAGTAACGCCGCCACCGCCAGATCGATCGCCTGTAAGCCCTGATGTTTAACTACTCTCGTCTCTACATTGCCACTCATCTGAACACCAATCCTCTCCTATGCTGAATTTTTTATCTTGAATCCGGCAAGTAACTTGTAAGTACGCGTAAAAACATCATACCGGTTTAGCGACTACCCGATTCGGCCATTTGTATGCGCCTTTTAGGAATGCTCCGTGTACTGGTATGTAACTTGCCGGATAACAGCCGCTCCTCCCAAATACCCTCATCGAAAAAGAATATAAAAAAGCCAGGCAACTCGCGCCTGGCGTTATGAACGTAACAATGATTGCAACGTTTTCAACCCTGCACTCGTCTCCCATGCGGTTTATGGCACAGCGGCCATCCACTGCATGAACTCAGCTATGCTATTGCTGCCTCAAACTACCTAAACTCTGCTCTATAATGCTTATCTTAAATATAGCAAAATCGTTTATGAAAGTCAATCGAACAACCAATTTTCTA
>DASVMB010000546.1:0-2901 GCA_036384575.1 Bacillota bacterium | reverse complement strand
GATAATATTCGTACCGCGTGAACTGCCCAACCGTGCTCAATACTCCGCTTTTCCAAATCTGATCTTTCCGGTGCGGGGGCTCATCAGTTCCCGTTATGGATTCCGCTGGGGCCGGATGCATTATGGGTTGGACCTGGCGGCACCCACCGGAACACGGGTATATGCCGCCGCATCCGGAAAAGTGATCTTTGCGGGCTGGCTCGGTTCATACGGATTATTGGTCAAGATCGATCATGGCCAATATGTTACCTATTATGGGCATCTCTCGCGGATCCTGGTCAACCGGGGCGAACGGGTGGGGCAGGGCGATCCCATCGCCCGCGTAGGCTCAACCGGACGGGCGTACGGCAGTCATCTTCATTTTGAAGTCGAACGCAACGGGCGCAAGTTGAATCCGGTTCAGTTTTTGGCCCGCCGCGACATGTAAGATGATTCGCGCGTACGCGGTGAGTCAATAAATCATTCGTCGTGAAAAGCAGCGAAAACATGGAAAAGAGCGAGTATTGGTGACTTAAATTTGAATAACGGTTATTTTTGGGGAGGAGCTTCTGTAAACCTTCCCTTGTTTTTTGAAGAGGGATTATTTACAATAAGGTCAGATAAGGTCAGAGGTGAAACAATGTCAAACCTGGCTGAACTCATAGAACAATACCTGCGGCGGATGCTGATGCAACAAAAAATTATCGAGTTACAGCGGAGAGAGCTGGCCAGAATGTTCCGCTGCGCTCCATCGCAGATCAATTATGTGCTTGAGACCCGTTTTACCTTTGAGAAGGGTTACATCATCGAGAGTAAACGCGGCGGCGGGGGATACATCCGGATCACCCGGATACAGTGGCCGACCGAGGAGAGCCTCCCGGAACTGATGGAACAGTTCGTCCCCGATGAGCTTTCGGAGGATGATGCGCTGATGATCCTTCAGGAATTGGTGGAACGGAAAATGATCAACCTCCAGGATGCTCAATTGGCAGGTAAATTAATGGACCGGGAATTTTCCGATCTCCCTGATGAGTACGCCGACAGCTTGCGGGCTAGATTTTTAAAGGCTTTGTTGCTAATGATGGGGAGCAAGGAATGAATTTGCACCTGCGAGATAGTATTTACAGGTAGGCTATCGCCACCGGAAAAGTTATATAATATACTGACTTTATCGGATGTCAAACCAACATTGAATTATAAAATTTGAAACGGGGTGAGCAGCTTGTTATGTGAACGATGTCATGAAAGGCCGGCAACGGTTCATTTGACCAAGATCATTAATTTTCAGAAGACCGAATTTCATCTCTGCGAGGTCTGCGCCAAGAGCGCCGGGAGCGAATTGGGCTTTATTTTTGAACCGACCTTTACCTTTCAGAATCTCATTGCCGGACTGCTCGAAGGAGATACCGGCATATATCAGCAACCGGCCACTGTGAAAGAGCTTTATTGTCCAAACTGTGGTCTGACGTTTACTGATTTTAGAAATAATGGTCTTTTGGGCTGTGCCGATTGTTACAACAATTTTCAGAGCGGTTTGGAACCATTACTCAAGCGTGTACAGGGTAACACCCGCCATATCGGAAAAGTGCCCAAACGCAGTGGTGGTAAAGTTCGGATCAAGAAGGAGATTGCCGATTTACGGCAAGAGTTGCAGCAGTCCATCGGCAGGGAAGATTACGAACGCGCCGCGGAATTGCGCGACGAGATCCGCCGCCGTGAGCAGGATCTATAGGGGGTGCGCTTTTTGATCAATCAAAAGCATAATAAGGATTTTTTACCAAAATGGATCATCGACGAGGGAGAGATGGGCGATGTCGTGCTGAGCAGCCGGATTCGTCTGGCTCGAAACCTCAAAGGAATACCCTTTCCCGGCTGTGCAAATGAACAACAATTAGCCGAGGTCAACACCCTGGTTCATCAGGCAATTAAGTCGGACTCACCGCTGGGCCCGTATGCAGTGATCAATCTGGAGGAACTCCCTCCTAACGATCGTGTGGTTTTGGTGGAGAAACATCTCTGCAGCCCACAGTTTATCGAAACACCTCATCTGCATAGCTTGATCGTGAACCAGCCTCAGACCGTCAGCGTCATGATCAATGAGGAGGATCATCTGAGAATCCAGGCCATTGTGGCAGGTTTCGCCGTTGGTCAAGCCCTGGAGCTTGCCAACCAGGTTGATGATTTTCTGGAGGAGTCACTGGAATATAGTTTTGATGAAACTTATGGATACCTAACCACTTGCCCCACGAACGTGGGAACCGGGATCCGAGCCTCGGTAATGATGCATTTACCCGGGCTTACAATGGTGGATCAGGTGAAACGGGTCTTGTCGGCATTAACACATATCGGCATCAATATCCGGGGAATATACGGTGAGGGCACTGAATCCTTCGGCGATCTTTACCAGGTTTCCAATCAGGTAACCCTGGGATTTACCGAGCAGGATCTGGCAAATAACCTGACGAGTGTCTGCAAACAAGTGATCGAACAGGAACGGGCGGTTCGTGAGGCTCTACTCAAAGACTCCAAGATGCAGCTTGAGGATCGTCTTTATCGTTCGTATGGAATATTGACTCAAGCCCGGGTGATCAACACCCAGGAGGCGTTGAAACTTCTTTCTGATGTGAAATTGGGCGTGGATATCGGGATGATTCGGGGGATTGATCGTTCCGTGATCCGGGAGTTAATCCTGTCGATCCGGGCGTCGATCCTTCAGAAGGTCATCGGTAAGGAACTTGCCCCGGCCGATCGAGATTACTACCGGGCGGAATTGATTCGGGAGCGGTTAAAAGGCGGTCTAAAAGTACCGGAAAAATAAACGTCTTATCTAAACGAGGTGAACCAAAATGTTCGAACGTTTTACGGAAAGGGCCAGAAAGGTTGTATATCTTGCGCAACAGGAGGCAGCACGCCTTGGACATA
>DASVMB010000545.1:0-5724 GCA_036384575.1 Bacillota bacterium | reverse complement strand
GAGCTCTCCGGCGGTCAACAGCAGCGGGTGGCAATTGCCCGGGCTCTGGTAAACCGCCCCAAGCTGTTACTGGCTGATGAACCCACCGGTAATCTGGATTCCAAGGCTAGCGTGGAAATCATGGCCATCTTCCAGGAACTGCACTGCGAAGGAATGACACTTGTGCTGGTGACTCATGAAAATGACATTGCCGGTTTTACACAACGAATTATCCGTTTCTGCGACGGAAAGATTGTAGCAGATGAATCCAACCGGCAGGTCATCATTAAAAAGGAGGTGCCGGCATGAAAGTATCCGAGAATTTAAATATGGCAGTGAAGAATCTGGCGGCGAATAAAATCCGTTCCTTACTGACCATGTTGGGTGTAATTATTGGAGTGGCCGCAGTTATTGATATGGTAGCCCTGGGTGAGGGAGCAAAACGGCAGGTTACGTCGAATATCAGCGCTATGGGTTCCAACCTGGTCATGGTGTTTTCGGGAATGGGCAGCCGCCAGGGAGGCTCGTTTGGAGGCGGTCAGCCGTTGACGAATGATATCTTACCCACGATTGAATATGCTTCTTCGAAAATCACCTTGATTGCTCCCGAAGCCAGCCGCAATTTGGTGGTGGGGAATAACGACAGCAGCATGGTAAGTTCGGTGGTGGGCTGTACCCTTCCTTATTTTAAAATGCGTAATTATCAAGTGGCACAAGGCCGGACTTTCAGTGAATCCGAGCTTAATGCCAGGAGCCGGGTGGCGGTCATCGGTTCCTACCTGGCTGAGCAGTTGTTCTCAGGCTCCGATCCGGTTGGGCAGGACCTGAAAGTGGGGGGCATCTTCCGCTTTCAAATTGTAGGCGTTTTAAAGGAGAAAGGCCAAAACGGTGCCAGCAACAGTGATAATATGGTTTTGATACCTTTGGCAACTGCGCAGCAGCGGATCTTCGGCAATCGTAATTTAAGCACTATTTACGTTCAAGCCGACAGCGATCAAGATGTGAGTATGGTTTACAATGGAGTTTACACGGCCTTATTGGCAAAGTTCAAGGATGAATCCAAGTTTACCCTCAGGAATCAGGCGGAGATCCTCTCCACCGTTGAGCAGACAACAAAAACCTTTACGCTGCTCTTGGCAGGAATCGCTGCGGTCTCATTACTGGTCGGCGGTATCGGGATCATGAACATTATGCTGGTTTCGGTTACCGAAAGGATCAAGGAGATCGGAGTCCGTAAGGCGATCGGGGCGGAGAAGTCGGAGATTCTGACGCTGTTTTTAATTGAAGCCGTGGGATTGAGCCTTATGGGAGGGTTGATCGGAATCATTCTCGGATGGATACTGGCCGCGCTGATTTCTCATTTTTCCGGTTGGGCTACGGTGATCTCACTCAACTCCATCTTGATCTCATTTGGGTTCTCCATCATGGTCGGGCTCTTTTTTGGAGGTTATCCGGCATATAAAGCCGCGGGTTTGCATCCAATCGAAGCATTGCGTCATGAATGATTTGACACCTATGGGCACGAACTAATTTGAACTAATTTGTCTTGAAACCTTCCGTCCCGCAGGAGTCTGATGCGGGACGGAGAAGTTATTAAGAGTCTATCGCGGAGGCGAAGGAGCAGCCGATGATGAACGAGAGAACGATATTGGTCGCCGATGACGAAGACCGGATGCGGAAACTGGTCGGCGATTTCCTGAAAAAGGCGGGTTTCCGGATCATTGAGGCGGAGGACGGCAAGAAAGCTCTCCAAGTCTTTAAGGAGGTTCCCCGGATTGACCTGGTGATCCTGGATGTGATGATGCCTGCGTTAGACGGTTGGACGGTCTGCCGGGAGATTCGCAAGATATCTAAAGTACCGGTGATTATGCTCACCGCCCGGGGGGAGGAATTCGACCAGCTCTTCGGATTCGACCTGGGTGCCGACGAATACGTCACCAAACCGTTCAGCCCCAGCGTTTTGGTGGCGCGGGTTCAAGCCTTACTCCGTTTGGTTGAGGGGACTGACAAGGCAAAAACCGTGATGGACTATGCCGGGTTGCAGATTGATAAAGACGGGCATAGCGTGGCGGTTGACGGCAATCCCGTCGATCTGAGCCCCAAGGAATACGAGTTGCTACTGTATATTACCGAGAACGAGGGAGTTGCGCTAAGCCGGGAGCAGATCCTGAACGCGGTGTGGAACTATGATTATTTCGGGGATGCCCGTACCGTAGATACCCATATCAAAAAACTCCGCCTGAAACTCGGGGCGAGAGGCGACTATATCCAAACGGTACGCGGTTTCGGGTATCGGTTTGAGGTGAAGAATCCATGACTACCGGCTCGATTCGGACCAGGCTTTTCCTGGGAGTCACCTCGCTGACCATCTTTTTTGTCCTCTTTTCCTGGTTCCTGAATATTAATTTCCTCGACAAATATTATATCGCCCAAAAAGGGGCGACTTTGCGCAAGGCATACAGTCATATCAACGGGATATACGATGGTGATATCGGCGCCGCCCGCTCCGATCTGGAAAAAATGGTGCATACTACGGGGATCAATATTGTGATCCTGGATCGCGATTTTGTCATCAAGTATGACTCGGCCCCCCGGCCCCGGGGTTTGCCACCGCGGCCGGCTCCGGGAGAGCACCGGGTACCGCGCTTTATTTCCCAGAGCGCCGACTGGTCGCAACCGACCTATCGGGTTGATCGCACCCACAATCCTGCCAATACCGAGTTTTTGAACTTTACCGCCAAGCTGCAAAATGGCGATTACTTGTGGTTGGGTATGCCGTTGGCCGAGATTCAACAGGGCGTGGCAATATCAAACCAATTTTTCTTACTGACCGGATTATTGACGATTCTCATCGGCGGCATTATTGTCTTATTTTATTCCAAGCGGTTTACGCGTCCGATATTGGAGTTGAACACCATCGCTCAAAGTATGGCGAAGCTCGACTTTACCAAGATGTATCCTGTCAAGTCGCGGGACGAGATCGGAGAATTGGGCCGGAGCATCAACTCGCTTTCGGAACAATTGGGCCGGTCCATTCGCGAGTTGCAACAGGCCAATCGGCAATTGGAAGAAGATAACGAGCGTCAAAAGAAGATTGACGAGATCCGGAAGGAATTCATCTCCAATGTTTCTCATGAATTAAAAACACCGATTGCCCTGATCCAAGGGTATTCGGAGGGACTTAAACTCAATGTTATTGAGAATGAGGCGGATAAAAACTTTTACTGCAATGTGATTATGGACGAAGCCGCCAAAATGAATAAACTGGTCCGGGAGTTACTGGACCTTTCGGAGATCGACTCCGGATTTTTAAGGCTGGATATGGAAAGTTTCGATCTGGCCCAACTCACGGAGCATATTTTGGAGAAGTATCATTTACTGCTTAAGGAAAAAGAAATCCGTCTGGGATTTGAGGCGGATCATCCTGCTTGGGTAAGGGCCGATATCTCCCGGATCGAGCAGGTGCTGGCGAATTATATCGATAATGCGTTAGGCCATATCGAAGCAGAGAAGCTGTTACGGGTCGGAATCCGGGTCCGGGGCGGGAGGGTCCGGGTTGCAGTCTTTAATTCCGGCCAACCCATTCCCGAAGAAGCGGTCGAGAAGATTTGGATGAGTTTTTACAAGGTCGATCAGGCACGGACCAGAGCATACGGCGGAACCGGATTGGGGCTCTCCATCGTCCGGGCGATTATGGAACGGCACCAAGGCGGTTTTGGAGTTCGTAACTTGGAGGGCGGCGTGGAGTTCTGGTTTGAGCTGGAGCAGGTTGTGCCGGATGAAGCGTAATATTTTTACGGGAAACATTGATTTCCTTGTTTTCATGATGGAGTGGATGAAATGATTCCAAGGAGGCATATGTATGGAGTTGATGGTTAAGGAAAAGGAAGCGAAGGTGATACCCCAACAGCAGGTGGAAATCACAACACGGATCCATATGGATCATTGGTGAAACGGTTAGTCAAATGAATAAGGGGGAGAACGCTCATGCTCTGTCAAACCCCATTTCAATGGAGGAGGTTCGTAGGTTTACTACTTATCATGACTATAATCAGCACATCATTTGCCAGTACCCCGGGATCGGCCGCCAAGCCCGATTCCCCCAATCCCCAGGCCTGCTTGGCCAATCTGATTCCCAAGCCGGAATCGGTGGTACCGGGTAACGGCGCTTTTTGCCTGACACCGGAGACGAAGATTTTCATTTGTCCCGAAAACCTCGAACTCAAGGGAATTGGGAATTTCTTGGCCGAACGGTTGTATCCGGCCACAGGATTAAAGCCGGCGGTAGTTCCGATTTCTGCCTCCGCCCCCATTCCCGAGGGAAATATCTATCTTGCGATGGCCGAAGAGGATTCCACCCTTGGTGAGGAGGGTTACCGGCTCAAGATTACTGCGAAACAGGTAACGCTCAACGCCTGTCGTCCGGCAGGAATTTTCCACGGTGTTCAGACTCTCCGGCAACTCCTGCCGCCTACCGTTGAGCTTGCTACGCTCCAGCCCGGCCCCTGGAACCTTGCGGCGGTTACCATTACCGACCGGCCGCGTTTTGCATGGCGCGGTGCCATGCTCGATCTGGCCAGGCATTTTTTTGACGCCGGGGAAGTGAAACGCTATATTGATCGATTGGCTTACTATAAACTAAATCGGCTGCATCTGCACCTCACGGACGATCAGGGCTGGCGAATCGCCATTCAGTCCTGGCCGAACCTGGCGCTGCACGGCGGGAGTACTGCGGTGGGCGGGGATCGGGGCGGGTATTTTACAGCGGAAGCGTATAAGGATATCGTCTCCTACGCCCAAAGCCGATATATCACGGTGGTTCCGGAGATCGACATGCCGGGGCATACCAATGCAGCCCTCGCCTCTTATCCCGAGTTGAACAAAAACGGGGTGGCACCTCCGCTTTATACGGGGATCAAGGTCGGCTTCAGCACCCTGGCGTTTAATAAAGAGGTCACCTACAAGTTTCTGGATGATGTCATCGGGGAGTTAGCTGCCCTCACTCCCGGGCCTTACTTGCATATCGGTGGTGACGAGGCGTTGACCGTCTCCAAGGAGGATTATACCCGCTTCATCGAACGGGTCCAAGAAATTACACAAACCCACGGGAAACAGGCGGTTGGATGGGAGGAGGTTGCTGCAGCGAAGCTTTTGCCGACAACTGTCGTTCAACCCTGGAAGGATGAGAAGATGGCCCGGGCCGCAGCGGCTAAGGGGGCGAAAGTGATCCTGTCGCCCGCCAACAAGCTATACCTGGATATGAAGTATACTCCGAAAACCGGTCTGGGGCAGAATTGGTCCGGTTATATCGAGGTCAAGGAGAGTTATGACTGGGATCCGGCTAACCTCGTTGGTGGGGTTGCGGAACAAGCCATTCTGGGGGTGGAGGCTCCGCTCTGGACGGAGACCATCCGAACATACGCAGATGTCGAATATATGGTCTTCCCGCGGATCATCGGTTGTGCGGAGATTGGATGGTCATCAAAGGATGGAAGAAATTGGACGGAGTATGCCCGCCGTCTGGCCAGCCATGGACCGCGCTTGACGGCAATGGAGGTTAATTTTTACCGCTCACCGCAGATTTCCTGGGAGTAGGGGAGGTATTCATAAAGGAATTGCCATGGGTTATGGCTGTGGATTATGTTCGGGTCTACCGGCTCAAGGGCGGATACCCGGCAGTCGTGAAAAAACCGGAATAGGCCGCGAATTGGGGGAGTGACAATGGATGCGATCGACGCTATCAAG
>DASVMB010000544.1:0-2760 GCA_036384575.1 Bacillota bacterium | reverse complement strand
GATTTACGCTACGGAAGTGTTACTGGAACGGGATGAATACGCTCTCCGTTATATCGATGCTTTTCGTGGTGAAAAACTGGAAGCTTAGGAGTGATATAGTGACGGCCCGAATCATTGACGGAAAGGCGGTTGCCGCCCGGGTAAAAGAGGAATTGAAACAACGGGTGGATGGTTTGATCACTGGCGGTACAAGGCCGGGGCTGGCCGTAGTGATCGTGGGGAGTGATCCTGCTTCCCGGATTTACGTGAATAATAAAAAAAAGGCCAGTGCCGAACTGGGCATTTACTCTGAAGAACACGCCTTGCCGGAGCGGACTACCGAGGCTGAACTGTTACAATTGGTGGATGATTTAAACAGCAATCCGGAGATACACGGGATTCTGGTTCAACTGCCTCTGCCGGAGCAGATCAATGAACGGTTGGTTCTGGAACGGATTGATCCTGCGAAAGATGTGGATGGTTTTCATCCGGTCAATTTAGGCAATCTCTTGTCGGGCTTACCCGGATTTCTGCCCTGTACCCCGGCGGGCGTAATGGAGTTGATCTACCAGACCGGTGTGGATATCACAGGTAAAGAATGCGTGGTGGTGGGCAGGAGTAATATTGTGGGCAAACCTCAGGCCATATTGCTGCTGCGGGAGGACGGCACGGTGACGATCTGTCATTCCCGGACCAGAAACCTGGAGGCCATCTGCAGGCGGGCCGATATACTAGTCGTTGCAGTCGGGAAACCGGAATTCATCACCGGGGATATGATTAAACCCGGCGCCGTGGTGATCGATGTCGGCATGAACCGGAACTCCGAAGGGAAACTCTGCGGTGACGTTCAGTTTTCAACTGCAGCCGAGGTCGCGGGGTGGATCACACCGGTTCCCGGTGGGGTCGGGCCCATGACCATCGCCATGTTGATGCGGAATACCGTGGAGAGCGCCACTCGTCTAAAGTATAAGGGAATAGGCAACAGGCAACAGGCAAAAGTCTGAAAGCTACGTTCTGTTTTATAACTTCGAAAAGTCCTGCTTAATACCTATTTCTATTACTCAATAATACTGTTGCCTATAGCCAATTGCCTGTTGCCTATCACTAATGTAAGGAGTCTCATTCATGTACCAAGCCATCGTCTTTGATCTGGGCAATGTACTTTTAGAGATCTCATTTAAAAGGGTCTGCCGGTATTGGGCGGATATCACCGGCCGCGATCCTCAGGAGCTTTATGCGAGTTTTCCCCGGGACGAGATTTTTACCGGATTTGAAAAAGGGGAGATCAGTCCGGAAATTTTCAGGCGTCATGTGATGACGAAAATGGGATGCTCCATGAATACCATGGAGTTCGACAATGGTTGGAACGCCATTTTTGTAGGCCCCGTACCGGGGATTGAGTCTGTTCTCGTTCAATTGAAAAAGAGATACCGTCTGGTGGGACTTTCAAATACCAATCCGATTCATGCCGCCTGGTGGCAAGCTCCATACGGAGCCCTCGTCGCAAGGCTGGAACGTCTCTTCGTCTCCCACGAGATTGGAACGCGTAAACCTGAACCCCGGGCGTATGAAATCGTCCTTGATTACCTTGGGCTCCGGCCGGAGGAAGTGATCTTCATCGACGATACGGAAGAGAATGTCATCGCTTCCGAGCAACTGGGCATCAAGGGTTTGGTAATGCAGACAACCCCTAAACTTGTGCGTGATCTCCGGGAATTGGGGATACCCATCACCTTACCTCCGGACGGAGAAATTTTCTCAAAGAGGTCTTCGGCGTGAGATTCGCGACGATTTTGCTCGGGTGCAAACTAGGTGGTCTGTTACTCGCCGGGTTGATACTCCGATTTTGGATTCGGCTCGCTCCGAAGCCGGGAGACCCGGATTTTACCGCTAAACGGTGGCGCCACCTAATCGGGCTGCGTTTTTTGTATCCACTGCTGTTTGTCGTTTATGGATGGATATTGTTGAAATATCCGCTGATGGTAGTCGCACAACGCCGCTTGACCATTGCCGCTCACTGGATCGACGATGTCCTGAACTTGTCCGGCCTTACCGTTTATATGGCATACTTTTTGCATCTGTCATATAGTCTCGAGCGGAGTTACGGTTATACAGGCTTTGGTTTCGGTTCTTTTTTAGCCCAGAACGGTTATACCCAGCTGATGATCCTCGGTGGATTGATCTTTTTACGACTCGACATCACGTATCTTCCCATCCTTTCAAATCCTGGTGTCTGGTACTTTAATCCTATATTTTTGGAAGCCGTTCTGGTTGTACTGTTTATCTTCTTTCAGCTATTCGTCCTGCGGCTGCGATTGATGCGGATGGAGCCATCCGGACCGGACCTGAGAAACCTGGTGAATGGAGTGGCGGATCGGGTTGGGGTCAAAATAAAGTTCCTCCGGGTTTGGCGCTGGGACGGAATGATCAACGCCTATGCCGGAGGAGTCTTATTTCCGAGTGTTTTTTTGACCCGACTTTTGGTGGCAACCGCATCGCCTCAGGACCTGCAAATGGTTGTGGGTCACGAATGCGCCCATCTCAAGCAGCGCCATCCGCTGATCCGAATGGTGTACATTGCCGTCATGACTTATTTTGGCTCGTGGCTCTGGGATGCGTTGTCTGCCCATAACAGGATATGGATCGCTGGTTTTGCTCTCCTTGCTTTCCTGGGTTACCAAGCCTTAGCGCGTTTTCAGGAGTTTCAGGCCGATGCACTATCAGCCCGGATGCTGGGAGGGGAGCGGCCGATGATCGAAGCGCTGGTCCGGATCTTCGATA
>DASVMB010000543.1:0-7597 GCA_036384575.1 Bacillota bacterium | reverse complement strand
GATGTCCAGAAGGATGAGGAGGGGATCCGGACCTTCGAGACCCTCGGCCGGAACATGGCTAAACTATTAAAACAGATTCATAGGGAAGAAGCCTAAATATCCCGGTCATGCTGGGCCGGGTAATCCCATGTATAGTTCGGCGGTATGAATCGGGAACGACTGGAGGAGAAAAAATGGATGTATTTGCGGCAATCAATGGAAGATACAGTGTAAGATCCTATCAAGCAACTGAGGTTGAAGAAGAAAAGCTAAAAAAGGTCTTGGATGCAGGACGGCTGGCGCCTTCAGGCAATAACCGACAAGAGTGGAAATTCATTTTGGTACGGGATAGGGAAACCCGTCAAAAGCTGGCTACGGCCGCTCTCGGCCAGTCCTTTGTGGCGGAGGCTCCCGCAGTGATCATTGCCTGCGCTACGGAGTCGGAGCACGTGATGACGTGCGGCCAACCCGCCTATACGGTGGATGTATCCATCGCGCTCGCGTTTATGTTATTGGAAGCTTATGAATTGGGGCTGGGAACCTGTTGGCTGGGTGCATTTAATGAGCGTGAAGTCAAGAAAGCCGTCGGCATCCCCGATTCGGTCCGGATCGTGGCCATGACGCCCGTTGGTTATCCGGCGCAAGTCACCGCGCCGATCAAAAAGAGGAAAAGCTTTGATCAAGTGGTGGCTTTTGAAGGATACCGGTAGGATTTCCCCCATTTGAGCCAATTGTATCAACCGTTGTACAGCTTAATAAAGAATTTGTTCTTCCGTAAAATACGTGGTTTTGGACGTCACTTTTTTTACCTGAATGGGCGCACCGGTGGGCGATTGTTTACGGTGCGGGTTATGGACTTTCAGAAAGTCCCGGACCTCGCCGCGGATGATGTCCGGCGCTTCTTGCAAGATGCTGGCGATCGCCTCTCGCAAAACCTTGACGACGCTTCCGTGAAGACGCGCAATAACTTCGGGAGTTAAATTGCCGCAGAGCGATTGCGGCGCAATCCGGCTTTCCCATAATATTTCATCGGCATAGGCATTGCCGATTCCTTTGACCATTTTTTGGTCGATCAAAAAAGCCTTGATGTTCACCAGCGGGTTCCGGATCAATTGCTTCTCCAGGTATTCAAGGGTAAATTCCGGGCTCAAGGCATCCGGGACTTTGGTAGGCTTGGGCAGGAACTGAATTTTGCACAACCGGCCCGGATCGCTGATCACCAGCAGTTGTTGGTCAAAGTGAAAAACTGCGATTTGATAGGGAATGGCGGATACTTCGGCTTGGCTCCGGCACAAATGAAACTGGCCGTTTAACATGAGATGAACGGCGAAGCACTTTTGTTCCGGGAAACCAAAGAATAACTCTTTGCCGTTCCGGTCAATCGCGATCAGGGGTTGTTTTAGAAATCCGTCCAGCACCGGCCCGGTGGCCTGCATCACATTTCTGGGATTAACGACCTGGATCATCACCAAAGGAAGGTTAAGCAACTGTTTTCTTAAATTGCCACGGAATACTTCCAAATCCGGCAGCTCCGGCATGATTACACCTCTTCCCGCGGGTAATAGTTGGGTATTCGATTATAGATAAAATTCTGTCGTGATCGCCGTTTTCCTGCAGGTGATCATCAAAGTTACTTACCGAATTCAAAATCTTGAAAGGGAGGTTTGGTTGATGGACTACTTCGAAGTCATCCAAAAAAGGCATAGTGTCCGGTCGTATAAACCCGATCCGGTGGAGCGAGAGAAGCTCGAACGGGTACTGGAGGCGGCGCGGCTGGCTCCGACTGCCTGCAATAAACAGGAATTCCGGGTGATCGTGGTTGAGACTGCCGGCAGGAAGGACGAATTAACAAGGATCTATACCAGGGACTGGTTCGCCGAAGCCCCTTACGTTCTTTGCGTTTGCTCCATTCCAAGTAAAACCTGGGTACGCAGGGACAATAAAAATTACGCCGATGTGGATGCCACCATCGTGATGGATCATATCATTCTGGCTGCTACGGCCCAGGGTTTGGGGACTTGCTGGATTGGAGCGTTTGATCCCCAGGCCGCCCGGGAGGTGCTGAAGCTTGATGAAAGTTTGGAGCCGGTTGCATTCACACCGCTAGGGTATGCCAAGGACGTTATGGTAAATAAGGCCAGAAAATCCATTGAAGATCTGGTTATATATCGATAAGACGGAAACGCAAGATTCCAGAAACGAGTTCGGCTAGCGGATTCATAAAAGCTATGTTGTCTCAAAGACTTCGGCCAGATTCACCACCCGTTCCCCGTTAAAAATGGTTACGGGAATCTGGCCATCAACCCCATATATTGCCGGTTTTCCGTACTTGGCGTCATTACCGAGGGTAAAACTTCGACCATCCCATCGGCCGTTTGCACCAGCCAAAACTCTCTAATTCCGACCCTTTCATACAAAGCCAACTTTAGCTTGGCATCTTTGGCCGCAGTATGTGGGGAAGTGAGGTTTTCTTTATTCATTATTGCTCCCGGAATTCGGAAGGACTTTTGCCGGTCATATGTTTAAAAATCCGGCTGAAATAGAATTGATCCGGATAACCCACTAACTCACCAACGGCTTTGATGTCAAGCTCCGGACGGCTACGTAACAGATGCTTGGCCTCATTGATCCGTAGGTTTAGAAGATACTTCACCGGGGTCTCTTCATAGTATTTTTTAAACAATTTACTTAGGTATGAGGCATTAAAATTAAAATTCTGTGCTAATGAATTGAGGTTAATCTCCCGGGTGAAATTTTCCTTAATGAACTGGATTACAATAGCCATGATCTCTTCCGGGGAGTTACTACCCGGTGTGTTTTTGGGAAGTCTGTGTTTAAAAAAGTCGGTCTCAGCCTCCAGTGATATTTTTATTTTCGCCAGCGTTTTTCGTAGTTCTTCGGGTTCCAACGGTTTAAGCAGGTAATCATGGACTCCGTATTTGATAGCGTGTTTGGCATATTCGAATTCACTGTAACCGCTAATAACAATAGTTTTGATATAAGGATAATTTAGGGCAACATTTTTCAACAATTCCAATCCATCAATAACCGGCATTCGGATATCGGTTAATAAAAGATCCGGAGAAAACTCTTCAATCATTTCCAAGGCTTGTTTCCCGTTTTGGGCTGCCCCGACGACCACAAACCCGGAATCGATTTGTTGGATTTTTTTAATGATGTGATTTAGGATTAACTCTTCATCTTCTGCCACGACCGTTTTTATAATCAGTTCATTCTCCACAATGCGCCTCCATGTATTCGGGTAACCCCCCGATAGTGATGATTGCGCCCCCTTCATCCGGGGTGGCGATTTGGAATAACATCTGTTCATGATAAAACAGTTTTAACCGGATATAAATATTTAGCAAGCCCATGCCATCAAGTTCCAGACTGGGAAGTAGATAGTGTTCATTAATATCCTGTATGCGACGGTTGATATTCGCTATTTCTTCCGGGGTAAATCCGGGACCATTGTCTTTAACCGAAACTCGCCACTGGTGATCTTGAATCAATGCCTTTATCTCGATTCGCCAGGGGGGTTCATTTCTGGTGCCATGTTTAATAGCATTTTCAACCAGTGGTTGAATGAGGAGTTTTGGAATACGAATCTCATTCATTTCCGGTTCAATGCGGAAAGAATATATCAGGTTGCTGCGGTGGCGAAATTTCATACATTCCAAGTATTTTTCGGTATATTCAAGTTCTGCCTTCATCTTTACCAGGGGAGATTTATGAGATGAGATATACCGTAGCATATGGGAGACGTTTTTACACATGATGATCACTGAGTCTTGCATGTTTTCCTCAGCCATAATAATCACTGTAGCCAGGGTATTGTATAAAAAATGAGGGTTCATCTGGGATTGCAACGCCAGCATTCTGGATTGCATCTCCTGAGATTGGGAGAGTAATAGAGCATCCATTGATTGTTTCAATTTGACGCTCATATTTTGAAAGGCGCTATTTAACTCTTCCAGTTCGTTCAGATCACTGGTCAGTTTGGGCTGAGTCTGAGCAAAAAGCATCTCCAGGTCTAATTTTCGAATGGCGCGGTGAATGCTTTGAATCGGAGTGGTCACTTTTTTGGCCAGAGCAAACGATATGAACAAAGTAACTATCAATAAACCCACACAACCAAGGACTACAATTTTGGTGAAAGTTACTACCGGAGCCAGGAGGAGCTGCTGAGATTCAACGATCAAGACTTTCCAACCGGTGTATTCGGAATTGGTATATGTAACGATCTCCCGGGTATGATTGATTGGATTGCGAATGGTTACTGATAGGGGTGGGGTGTCTTGATGACGGGTCAATTCCAAATAATCATAGTAACGCCGGTCGATCTTGCGGTTATATGGGAAAAGCAAATTGCCTTCACTACTAAAAATATAAATTGATTTTTTACCGGAATCACGATTGACCAGTTCAGTGAGGCCGTTAAAGATGGTATCGCAATCTTGTTCAATCTCCACAATTCCTTGTTTGGTCCAATCCCTGTCAAATAATACCCGACACAGGGAGATATATACACTATCATCATTGATACCTAGAGAGACATATATGCCGTCATTGTTGATACCGCGAACTCTAGCCAGTAGATTATCGGGATGCGGGGCCGAAATATATTTATCACCGTTTTTTGCCAGCGTTTTTTGATACCAAGCTTTTTTCTTCAAGGAAATCCGGGCAGTCGTATTCGAGATGCCTGCGCCTACCATCTCACCGTTAAAATCATACAAGTTGATTTGACTGACGATTTGCGAAGGACCGATGATGGCCATGAAGATATCCATCAGTTCTTTGGCATTGTAATATTTCTCTACTTTTAATTCGTTACTTTCACTCTCCGGCTTGATATTATACGATAAGTGTTTATAAAAGTGGTTTTTGATCAGACTGGAGTAACAGATACTCATGGAAACCGTATTCATTTTTTGAACTTCGGCGTCGAGTTTCTCCGATATTGATTCACAAAGGCTTTGGTGCGACTCGGAGACGCGGCTTTTTAGCAGCGAGGAAGTGTAATAATAAAAGAAGACCGCAAAGATTAGGATACTCGCTATTATTAAGGCCGAGTATGAGAAGAACAGGTTGGACTGGATGGTTCTAAGTCTAACTTTCAAAAAAACAACCACCGTTCAACTGGGTGATTTCGAGGAATCCAACGCCTTTTCATTAAAACAAATATTCCTAAGCACCAAGTCTATATCTGGGTTTTCCCGATTGGCAAAAAAGTGCAAATATAAAATCCGATTTGTACATGTTAAAAGTCATCTAATTCTAGTAATCTAAATTTAGGATTTCGTAATAATATTTTAGACATTTTGAATGGAGGTGTCAAATTTCCGTTCCGCCAATTCACAGATTTAAGTGTTTACTTGTCGGTTACAGATTAAAGGGGGGGTAGATGATGAGAAAGTCATTGTTGATATTACTGGTATTGGTAGTGATGATCGGCGCGTTTGGTGTTGCTTATGGCGCTAAAAAGAGCGTGACTCTTACCTTCGGCGCCCATCAGGCCGGAGTCCCGATCTCCGGGGTTGATCAAAAAATTGCCAAGGTTTTTGAGAAAGAGACCGGTATCAAGATTGATTTTCAAATTGTTCCCGATGCTCAATGGCGCGATTTACTGAAAGTTAAATTGGCCTCCGGGGAAGCGCCGGATATTTTTCTAGTTGACGCTGATCCGTTCAGCTTAAATGACCGGATCCACCCTGCTGAAAATTGTATTGATTTATCGAAAGAGAAATTTATCTCCCGGATGGATCCCGTATTTCTACCCAGTCTTTCTTATAAAGGGAAAATATATGGCTTATCAATATTTCCCGGGGTGAAGATCTGGATTTACTATTATGACAAGGCGTTGTTTAAAAAGTTAAATTTAGAACCGCCCAAGAGTTACGCGGAGTTTAAGAAGGTCTGCCAGACCATTAAGGATGCCGGAGTGGTTCCTGTATACGAAAGTTTGGCCAATGGTTGGCACCAGGTCTTGCCCTTGTTCGAAATCGGTGCCTCCTATGAAAAAGCCCATCCCAAACTTTACGACGAGTTAAATACCAATAAAGCACAAGTCACCGATATCCCGGAACTATTAAAGACCCTCACCCAACTCAAGGAGTTTGCAGACTTGGGATTTTATAACAAAGATTATATGACCGCTAACTATGATGACGGCTTCAAAGTCATGGCCGAGGGCAAAGCCGCGATGTTCATGGCCGGACTAGGCTGGCGTGAACAATTGGATCAACTTTATCCTGGAAAAGGGGCGAATATCGGATTCTTTATTATGCCATGGGCTGATAATCAGATTTTAAATGTTAATCCGGCGGGTAACGCACGATTCGGCAATAAAAAGAGTAAACATGTCAAGGAAATTCTTCAATATTTCCGTTTCTTAACTCGCCATGATATTCTACAAATGCGTCAAGATTTGGATGACTCCACTTTGGTATTAAATTGGCCGGAGATTCCGTCCAGGCTTCCTGCGGATATTCAGGCGCTGTTTAAAAATTCCAAACAGGGTACAGTCATGCAATATGCAGTCAAATATATTGATTCTCAGTGGATGGATGTAGGGAAGGATATTGAGGCCATGTATACCGGAGCTTTAACACCCAAGCAAGTGGTGGATAGTATTCAAAAACGCCGTATAGAACAAGCTGCCCTTCAAAAAGATCCGTACTGGGTTAAATAACAGGATTCTATTCCATATTCTTTAGAGTGGATAAGGTAAGGAATTGATGCGGTGAGGATCGATGGGGCACTTTGCCTGAACAAAGGGTGAAGTGCCTCTTTAAAATTAGGTAGCGTTCGACAGGAACCTGGAATACGGAAAGGGGTAACTATGAATAAACGGAAAATTTATCCGGGCTATTTTTTGATCGGGGTCTTGGTTATTTATGTTGTTTTAGTGCTGCTACCTAGTTTGGTAGGTATTTATTATTCCTTTACCGACTGGAATAGTTTTGATCCGGCGATTCATTTCGTGGGGTTGGCCAACTTTAAGAAAATCTTTTCTCAAGATGAATTATATGGGTTTTATATTTTTAATACAATCAAGTTTACTATCTTTACAACGATTTTAAAAATGATTATCGGGTTTGGAGCTGCGTTGCTATTACTCAGGAATGTTAAATGGGTTAACTTTCACCGGATGGTGATGTTCTCCCCGCAGGTTTTGTCATTTGTGATTGTCGGATTAATTTTTCGCAGCCTGTTAAATCCAACCGAGGGTTTTGTGAATGAAACTATGAAAATGATTGGAATGGGGGCTTTAGGCCAAAATTGGCTGGGGGATATTAAATGGGCTTTTACCTCAATTGTGGCGGTCGATACCTGGAAGGGCGCCGGTTATCTGATGGTATTGTTTATTGCCGGTTTGAAGTCGATTCCGGATATGTATTACGAAGCCGCGGAAATTGATGGCGCCAATGGTTTACAACGATTGACCCATGTAACCATCCCATTGATAATGCCGGTCATCAGCCTCACCTTGATATTGAATATTACCTATGGATTAAGGGTTTTTGATTCGGTATATGTTCTGACCAACGGTGGTCCGGGCTTTGCCACCGGAGTTATCAATACAATTGTTTTTAAAGAATTTTCAAAGGGCACT
>DASVMB010000542.1:0-4451 GCA_036384575.1 Bacillota bacterium | reverse complement strand
TCCTGCCGGGTGAGCGCCCCGTGGAAATGGATAAGGTAGCCGCCGTTATTGAAAAGGAAGCTGCGAAGGAAATTGGTCCGGTTAAACTAAACCTCCAGTTTTACGGATTTGAAGATTATAAAAATCAACTGGCCTTAAAGGCTTCCGCCGGTGAACCCATGGACCTGATCTTTGATCCGTCCTGGTTGAATTTCTATCAACTTCAGGCCCAAGGCGCTTTTATGCCAATCGACAAATACATCAAAAACCTTTCTTTCTTTGGAAAACCCGGGAATGTCACCAAAGCCGTTTGGAAACAGGTATCGGTGGAGAATAAAATCTACGGTTTGCCTGCGGTTGAGAACGCGATCGTTTACAATGACTTTGCATCCATCATCGTTCGCAACGATTTATTGAAGAAATACGCCCCCAAAGGCATTAAAACCGGTACGGACTTATTGGCGTTTTGTAAAGCCATCAAAGCCAAAGAGCCGCAATATTTGTTATTTGCCCAAGGGTTGGATAACGGCGCGGATATGGCCAGTAAACGGGCGAATTCCGGCTGGATTTACAATAAAGCCTCTTTACGCACGGCTCCGTGGGTCAGCTTAGGGGATGGAGACTTGAATATCATGGTTGATTGCTCCAAAGATTACAGCAAGAGCAAGACTGCTCCCAAAATTTTCGCCGCTCAATTCACCAAAGCGTGGGAAAACGATCTGTGGGCCCAGGCGCAATTGCGCAAGCAGGGCTTCTGGAGCGATCAAATCATCCAGGATAAACGGGCTGCTTTCAAAGCCGGACTCGCAGCCTTTATAGGCGGCGACTGGTCCGACTATGCCATGGCCATCGGCCCGGCGGTCAAAAGTACCTTTGGCGCCACCTGGCTGCAGATTAACCGTGGGAAAGGCTATCTGGCGCGGGCAACCGGCAACTGGTTTTGCGTCGGCAGCAAGTCGAAAAATCCTGAAAAAGCGTGCGCCTTTGCCAACTGGATCGTTGACGACCGTGATCATTACGAGTTATGGGCTTACGGCATCAAAGGCGAACATTTCAAGATCAATGATCAGGGAGCCCTCGAAAAGATCGATCCCGACAAACGCCGTTATGAAATGCTCTGGTGGTATATTTTCGATGAATCAACCAACCTGCGGCAAGATTTAAGCGATTATCCGGATGTCGTGGCATATAAAAAATACAACTCCGATACCAGCCATTATTACGCCAATCCAACCATTGGTTTCCCGCTGGATATGGAACCGGTGAAGACCGAGATTGCCCAGGTTAGAGCGGTTAACTCCGAGTATACCAGCTTCTTCTTTGGCCAGGATGGCGACAGTCCGAAAAAACTGGCCGGGTATCGCGCCGCATTGAAGAAAGCCGGTATCGACAAAGTGGTAGCGGAGTTCCAAAAACAATATGATGCTTGGTGGGTTAAGAATAATTGATGAAGCTGATGAAGCAGTAAGTTTAGTTCGGCTCCGTGCTTCCGGGTTCAAACCGGAAGCACGGATACCTGCTTTAACAGGATGGTGATTCCCAAGCGTGGGACTTTTACCGTCATTTCGACCTCTGAACCAAAAACCGGCTCCGCTCTCATCCGGACAGGTGGAACATGGAATTCGCATCACTCTCATTGAAGGCGTTATTGCCGCATTATTTACCGTACTTATCGGGGGAACATTTTTTAATGCTTTTGCAATTCAATTAGGGGCAAATACACAACAACTCGGTTTGATTGCATCGCTGGCGCCGTTATCGACCTTAATCCAATTGGCATATCCCGGGCTGCAAAATAAAACCCGTTCGCGACGCAGATTATTAATGACGATCATTATTCCTGACCGTTTTTTGCTCTGGGGAGTCATTTTTATACCCATATTATTGCCGCGGCCATTATGGATCCCGTTTTTGCTGGGAACAATCCTGTTGCGTTCATTGGCGTCACAGCTCAATAACCTGATTTATCAGGACTGGCTGGCTGATCTGATTCCGATTGACCGGCGCAACTCATACTGGGGGCTGCGTTATACTCTGGGCGGTCCCGTGGGAATCGTAATACCGTTTGCCGCCGGTTTAGTGCTTGACCGCTGCCACGGTTTTTCCGGTTTTCAAATTCTTTATTGGATTGCTTTGCCGCTAATCGTTTTCGATATTCTTTTATTCTTGTATCAGGACGAACCGCCATACCGGTCTCATCGTTCCATTGACGGAAGACACCTGTTGCATTGCCTGCATGTCAAGGAATTTCGCAATTATATGGTTTTCTTTTTTGGTTGGACGGTTTTTCAGGGAATGCTGACTCCATATACCAGCTATATCATGTTTAAGGTTTATCATCTGCCGTATGTTTTAGTATCCGGACTGACGGTACTGGCGACCGTCACCAGTACAATTCTGTATGTTACATGGGGAAAAATACAGGATAAATACGGGGTTGTTTCGGTATACCGCTACGTCTTGCCCGGTATTGCCCTTGTATCCGGATTATGGGCTTTTGTCACCGCCAATAGCTATGGGTTGTATATCTTGATTTTTTTGTTAACCGGAGCTTTAAATGCCGCTACCTTAGTTGGGGGTTTCTGTTTACTGCTGTCGGTGATTCCAGGGGAGGCGCGGTCGGAGTTTTTGACCATTAATAGTGTTTCCATAGGCATTGCGGGTTTTTTGGCCTCCAATCTCGGTGCGGCTATGTTGGAATTATTCGAGCGGCTGAAACCCAAGGCGGTTGGTTTGGATTTCTCACCGCTGCAATGGTTGTTTTTCCTTGGAAGTATTTGTTCCCTGCTTTTGGCATTGGCTTTCGGTAAATTTGTGAAACCCTTCCCCGTACAGGAGGATTAGGATGGAAATATTGGCGACGATTCCCGGGATTGGGCCGGTCGACGGGAATTCCGGTTTGATAGCGATCGGGCGTTCAAGCGACGGTATTTTTGAAACCGGTAAAAACGGGGTAACTTCAGTGACTGCAACCGGGGATCGTAAAGTGGAGTTCATTGCCTTTACAGATCATACCGTGGCGCTTGTCAAATCAACCATGGGATACCCGGCCTATTATCCGGTGCATCCCGTCGAATTAAAACTGCCGCTTAAAGCCGTTTTAATGGACCTGGACGGTACCAGTGTACGCAGTGAATCATTTTGGATTTGGATTATCCAGATGACCACCGCCAGTCTCCTGGGAAAACCCGGTTTTGAGCTTGAAGAGGCCGACTTGCCTTATGTTTCCGGACATAGTGTATCCGAGCATCTAAAATATTGCATTCAAAAATATTGTCCCAATCGAAAGGTGGAGGACGCCCGGCGCTTTTATTTTGAACATACCCACCGGGAAATGCAGGCGATTTTGGAAGGCAGGGGCAGGAAGAATGCGTTTGTGCCGACCCCCGGTTTGAAGGATTTTTTATGCGAATTGAAATCCATGAGAATCAAAATCGGGTTGGTAACCTCCGGTCTTTACGAAAAGGCATGGCCTGAAATATTGTCCGCCTTTCAGACCCTGAAGATGGGCGATCCCAAAGATTTTTACGATGCCGTCATCTCGGCCGGATTTCCGCTCCGTCAAGGCGAAGCGGGCACGCTGGGGGAACTGTCGCCCAAACCTCATCCCTGGTTATATGCGGAGACTGGCCGGGTCGGATTGGGGATCGAGTTTGGCGAAAGGAATTCGGTGATAGGAATTGAGGATAGCGGGGCGGGTATCTGCTCCATACGCTTGGCCGGTTATCCGGCTGTCGGGTTTGCCGGAGGGAATATCATCGAGAGCGGGACCCGAGCGCTTTGCAATTATTACTGCCGGAATTTTACCGAAATCCTGGATTTGCTGAAGGAGGATAATTGATATGGCTACTGACACAACAGTAAAGAAGGAAGAGCAGGTTGATGGCCGGCCAAAGATTCAATGCCATCTTATCTCCAATACTCATTGGGATCGGGAATGGCGGTATTCGGCGCAACGCACCCGTTATATGCTCAGTTATCTGATGGAAATGCTCTTTGATATTTTTGAGAAAGAACCGAAATTTAAACACTTTCATCTCGATTCGCAAACCTTGCCGGTTCAGGATTATTTGGAGGCTTTTCCGGAAAAGGCGGATCAGCTTCGCAAGGCTGTAAGTGAAGGTAAATTAGCCATTGGACCGTGGTTCTGCCTGCCGGACGAATTTTGCGTCGGGGGTGAATCCCTCATCCGTAACCTGTTGCTGGGCCACAAAATCGCCAGAAATTTCGGCGGGGTCAGCAAAACCGGGTACTCGCCCTTCGGCTGGGGGCAGATTTCGCAACTACCCCAGATTTATCAGGGGTTTGGCATTGACGTCGTTTCCTTTTACCGCGGCATCAATACCTATATCGCGCCGCGTTCCGAATTTGTCTGGGAAAGCCCGGACGGTTCCAGGGTGTTGGGTTCCCGCCTGGGGGCGCGTCCCCGTTATAATATCTGGTATATCATTCAGCGCCCGGTATACTGGAAT
>DASVMB010000541.1:0-8442 GCA_036384575.1 Bacillota bacterium | reverse complement strand
TCCTTGGACCATCCGGTTCAGGAAAATCCACGTTGATGAATATCATTGGCGGCATTGACCACGGCGACAGCGGACAGGTTTCTGTTGACGGGGTCGAGATAAACAATTTAGATGACAATAAGCTGACCGATTACAGACGCGGGGATGTCGGTTTTGTGTTCCAGTTTTATAACCTGGTCCCCAACCTTACAGTCGGAGAAAACATTGAAGTTGTTTCCAACATTAGCCAATCGCCTCTGAATACTGACGAAGTTTTAGCGGCGGTAGGAATGAAGGATAAAAAACACCGCTTCCCCAGGGAGCTTAGTGGTGGTGAGCAGCAACGAGTCTCCATTGCCAGGGCGATCGTCAAGAATCCGAAGCTGCTGCTTTGCGACGAGCCGACCGGCGCGCTGGATTTTCAGACGTCCCGCAGCATTCTGCAGCTTTTGCAGCAGGTAAACAAAAAATACGGGACCACCATTTTAATGATAACCCACAATGCTGCCATTGCCGCTATGGCCAACAGGGTGTTTAAGTTGCGGAGCGGGGAAATCGTTGAAGAAACAATAAATCAGACGACTGTTCCGGCGGAAAGGATTGAATGGTAATGGTCATTAATAAGAGAATCAAACGTGTTTTCATCGAGAACAAAACACAATATATCGGCTCCATTTTACTGATTATTTTCAGTTGCTTTCTGTTTACAGGCATGGTTTTGGTTGGCGCTAATTTAAAGCGGCTGACGAATGAATTTGAAAACAGATACATGCAGGAAGATGCCTCTTTTACAACAGACAAAAGCATTGACAATTTACAAGAGCTTGAGCTGGCTTCAAACGCGGTGATAGAAGAAGGTAAGACTTTTGACTACACGCTTTCAGAAGGGATAACGCTACGCATTTTTAGCAAGAATGACAGAGTCAATATCCCAGCCATCATCAAGGGTAAAGAATTAAGCGGCAGCGGCGATATACTGATCAACCCGGCTTTTGCCGCCGCCCAAAAGCTTAAAATCGGCGATGTGCTGACGATATTGGATAAACCGTTTACGGTTGCCGGATTTATGGCGCTGCCAAATTATATTTATCCGCTGCAATCGGAAACGGATATCATGTATTTTCCGCAAAACTTTGGTATTGCAGTCATAAGCCGCGAGGATTTCTTCGCTTTGGGTAAAGGAAGTAATTTCTATGCGGTGAAGTTCAACCATCCCGAAGAACACCCTCGCGCTCAGTCGGCAAAATTCATAGAGTTGCTTAAGAGCCGCGGCATTGGTATCGTGCAATGGACGGATATCGGCAGTAATAGTCGGGTTAGATCTGTCACAATGAAGAATGACTCCATGAATCTTATGAGTAAGGCTGTGCCTACTGCGGTTTTATTGTTGACCACTATTTTGCTCGGCAACGTTATTGGGCGGCTAATCGAGCGCGAATCAGTGATCGCCGGCGCATTGTATGCGTTAGGGTATAAAAGAAAGGAAATCTATCGTCATTATTTGAAATTCCCGCTTGTAATAGCCCTTACAGGTGGCATCGTTGGAACCATTCTTGGCATATTCTATGTACGTCCGATGCTGTTGTTTATGCTTGGTTACTTCGACATACCACTGACCGGAATCGACTATAGCCCGCTCGTAATGATCATCAGCCTTCTCCTTCCCGTATTATTCCTTGGATTAAGCGGCTGGCTTGTCATAGGTCAAGAGCTCAGCCATTCGCCCGTCGAGCTGATGAAAGGGGATAAAGAAAAGAGCAGGGTCAACTTCCTGGAGCATCTGCTCAAGCTTGAAAAACTCAAATTCGCTGCAAAGTTCAAAATCAGGGAACAACTCCGAAGTCTGTCCCGGCTCGCCTTGCTGCTCGCTGGCTGCGCCGCGGCGACACTGCTTCTGCTCTACGGTTTTTTCCTAAAAAGCGGTATGGATTATCTCCTTACAAACAGCCTAAAAGGCGCATACAATTTCCAGTACGAGTATTGGTTCAAAAACCTGCAATATGGGCGGCCGCCGGCGGGCTCCGAACCTTTCTCGGGATCGAAATTTCTGCCGGTGGGTGATGATAATAGAGATTTTTACGTCGTGGGCACCCTACCGGATTCCAAATTGTATACACTTGTAAATGAATCCGGCACAAGGCTCCGTATGAATCAGGTCATTATCACGAAGCCGCTTGCCGATCAACTGCAGGTAAAACAGGGAGGCACTGTAACCATCGTCCGAAAAGCGGACTATCAAGAATTTTCGCTGAAGGTCGGCAGCATCGCCGATTCCTATAGCAGGTTTATCTTTATGCCGCTGGCGGAGTATAACAAGAAATTCGGGATGCGGTCAGGAAGCTATACGGGGCTTGGCAGCAATGAACTGCTGGATATTCCGGAAAACCAGCCGTATAGCGTAGTGTCCATGGAAGATAAGGCCGCTGCCGTAAGGGGATCCATGGCGCCTGTGGTTTCACTGGTCGTTTTCGTTTCGGTGGTGGCATTTATCATCGGAATGATTGTCATCTATGTTGTAACCTCTATGATCATCGAAGAAAACAAGCGCACGATTTCGCTGATGAAGATTTTCGGATATCGGAAGAAGGAAGTCAATTCCTTGATTCTTAACAGCTGTAGCGTTGTCGTCGTGATTGGGTATATCATTGGAGTACCGCTCTGTTTTGCAGCCATGGGAGGATTGTTGAAAGCGCTTGAAAACAGCATTACTTTTTCAATGCCCGTAATGATCGATCCGCTTTACATTGGAGTTGGATTTGTTGTGGTAATGCTCTCCTATGAAGTTTCGAAACTCTTGTGCAGGAAAAAAGTCAATGCAGTTTCGATGAGTGAAGCCTTAAAATCCGAAATGGAATAACAGCGGACATCCCTTGGCTCTTTGTCCATGTCTTATCCTTCCCCATCTTCAAAATATGTCAAAATGGTATCGGGTTTTGCCGCAAAAACTAAGACGAAGAAATTAAATAAAGGCTGCCCCGGAAGTCAAACACTGGGGCAGCCTCTGCTATTCACCATGGCTTCGTAAACCACACCCCAAAGGTGTTCCATAAAAAAGCCAGGCAATGGTATCCCTCCCAAACGGTATACCAATCCCAAAATAAGTCAAACTATGATCAGAGGTGATTTTTTTGAAAGATAAATATATGATAGGCGCCCTAGCCGGTACAATTGGCGCTTTGATTCAAGATGCGTACGGATATTTAGTAAAATTGACGGGCTTAAGTGATCGGGGATTTATAGATTTTGCCAGGGCAGTAGTTTTTTATGATGTAAAAAATGGAACGGCTGAAATGATAGTGGCCTCAATAGCCCATATTATTTGGGATTTATTTTTGGGAATATTGTTTGTATATATAATTAACAGTATGTCTAATAGTTATTATTTTCTTAAAGCCTTGATATACGGTTTATTTTTATGGTTTATAATTCAAGTGTTAGGAACTTTATTCCGCTTGCCGATGTTTTTTCATATTCCAGCCCGAGCAGCTATTATAACTTTAATTGGCGCCGTTATTTATAGTCTTGGGATAGCTTTGATTATTAAAGTTCTTCAACTTCACGCTTGATATGGGATAACACATTTTGAGTCACCGGTGGGCAGTTAGAACCCCTCCAAGTCTGGCGACCCATTCTCCCACTCTATAAGTGCAAAGCCATTTCTTGCCTGACTTTAAAACACAACAAAAAGTAGAATGAAAAGAGAGGTTTCCCTCTCTTTGTATTATCCAATAATGAAGAAATGCCTAATGGTTTCAGGGTTATAAATACTTCAAGCAATGCGTTTTAAAGCTTTTTCCCTGCAATTCAACAAGGAGGATCTCGGTTTCCAAAACCCTATCCGCGCCTTGCGCCAGTTGTTCTTCGACCCAGTTTCGCAGATCAAGAAGAACCTCTTCCCGAAATGCCTTATTGACTTCAGCAGGATATCTCGAAGCCGAGATCGGGTAAAAATTCAGGATCGGCTTCAGTTGGCGGTTAACTAAAACACTGGCTACCACCAGGCCTTCAATTTTCGGTCGGTTCAACGCGCGCGCATCCCACTGAAATGTCCGCTTTTTTCCGAAATCGATCCGCAGATCGGCAAGTCCCTTGGCCCAAGCCATTGCCTCGAGTGCGGTGCACGCATAGGTTTCCGTCGGACGGAGTTTTTTAAAGGTCTCGATTTTTATACTCATTTTAATCTCCATTCCGCCGCTGTCGCAGGCGGCACAAATAGTTATGAAAAAAAGGTATGCGACTTTCGTCAAAAATGTTATCTTTGATTTGAGGAGAAGGTAAACTACAAAGCACGGTAGGAGGAGTCGTAGATCGACCTTCTTAGCCCAAAACAGTATTTTAATCAGTGTAAGAATCATCTTCCAAGCACAAATAAGTGGATCTTTCAGACCGAACGCTAAGAATTGATTTAGCTATCCGTTAAATGTGTGATGATTCAGTCAATGCCTTCCTCCTTGGAAAATTATTACCTTGAAGGAGGTTTGGCATGAAAGTTGTTTACCCTATTTGTTGTGGCGTCGATGTCCATAAAACTTTTCTCGTCGCCACAATCATCACCTCGCAAGGATTCACCCCGCATTACTCCAAAAAAAGATTTTCAACTTTTAACAACTCAATTCTTCAATTCAGACAGTGGTTGATTGACAACAACTGCTTCGATGTGTGCATGGAGTCCACCGGAAAATATTGGGTGCCAGTCTATAATCTTTTGGAAGATACCATCCGTATTACCATCGCCAACCCTAAATGGGTCAAGGCTATCAAGGGAAACAAGGATGATACTAAAGATTCCAAATGGATTGGCGACCTTTTCCGCCTTGGCTTAGTCCCGGGAAGTTATATCCCGAAAAAATCAATTCGCATTCTCCGCGAGTATACTCGCTACCGTTCCAAACTTGTTTCCTGTAAAAGCAGTGAAAAGAACCGTTTTCAAAACGCTTTCACTGTTTGTAATGTGGCCCTTGATGCTGTCGTCTCCGACATGTTTGGCAAATCTGCCTCTTCCATCACGGACTACTTGATTTCCTCCGATTCTTTTGATCCGGAATACTGTTCTTCACTTCTTCAAAAATCTTTGAAAAAGAAAGCAGCTACCGTTGTTGAATCCATTGAAGGATATCAGATGACCAAGGAACAAAAGGAACGTATGGTAATAGTTCGTTCTCACCTTGATTTCATCCAAAATTCAATTGCTACGGTGGATGAAAAACTTGAAAAAATGGTAACTCCCTACCAAAGCGCCATTACTCTTCTTTGTACCATTCCCGGAGTTGATAGGACTTCGGCCGTCACTATCATCTCCGAGATTGGCACCGACATGTCTCAATTTGCCAGTTCCAAGCGTCTGTGCTGCTGGGCGGGACTAACGCCTGGCAACAACCAATCTGCTGGTAAGAAGAAATCTGTTCGAATTACACGTGCCGGTGTTTACCTCAAACCTGCATTGGTACAAGTTGCTCATGCAGCCGTGAAATCGAACCGTTCACCTTACTACAGAATCAAGTTTGAACGCATTTGTAAACGAAGAGGCAAGAAAAGAGCCATTATCGCTATCGCCAGGATGATCCTCACCGCTATATACCACATGTTTGTTACCGGTGAAGTGTTCAATCCAAGTGATCTTTATAAAATTGATATGCCACAAGAAATGCTCCAAAAGCAAAAGGAGAAAGCTATTAAACAAGCTATTAAACAAGCAATTAAACTTCTCATTTCTAATGGTCTTATAAAGGCCGAAGATATTTCTGCGGCCTAAATCAGGGCTTGATTTTTAGACCGCTTAAAGGCTTTAGTTTCGTACGCCCTTTTTTTGCTTATCCGGCATTTTTCACGCTATGCCTCTGGTACGAACTTTGATCAAATTAACAATGATCTTTCCAAACACGATCCGGATTATTCTTTCCATCCTTAGTACCGATAATGGTTACATTATTTCCATACCTATTTCTACTTTAAAAAAGCCACTTCCTTCCTCATTGTGCTAAATCCTTTTTAAATCAATAACCGTAATAATCAGTTCTCCTTTGTTTTGGTAATATATAATTAACAACTTTCCCGGACCCTTACCGGGCGGGGATATGCAGCACGAATAAATTTTATCTTCAAATCCACACTAAACTCTGTTATATTAAAAAAGCCTGAAGATAAAATTACCAGTCTAAATAAAGGAGCCCGAAGCCCATGAAACGGATTATACCCAATTTGGCCGTTGATAATTGTAAGGAAGCCCTTGATTATTATAAGAAAATCTTGGGGGGCGAAATCAAAAATGTTCAGTTGGCAGACGGCAAAGAAATGTTTCAAGGCCATGAAGGCAAGATCGTCCACGCCGAACTGCACATCAATGCCGATTGTATACTATACCTGAATGATCTCTTTGATGAAAAGGAAGTAACCAGCAATATCAGTCTGATGCTTGAACTAAACAACATGGAAGAGATCAACGACCTTTACTCATCCCTCTCCCAAAAGGGCAATGTAGTCTTTGAGCTCCAAAAAACCTTTTGGGGTTCTCATCACGCGGTGGTAACGGATTGTTTCGGGACGACCTGGTCGTTAGATTATTCCGGAAAGTGATTGACGCAATAACGTTTCTTATAAGAAGCACGCTACCAATTGAGGTAGCGTGCTTCTTATTTCACCGCAGGGAATACAAATCGGAAATAAGAGAAGGATCTCCTTAATGAGTTCCCGTTACGTCCAGGGTTTGATTGCCGGTTGCCGCCTTTTTAAAGGTCGATTGGCTGATTTTTTCCTGAAGCTTTTCATAGAATAAACCCTCATCGATAGGAAGTTCCACCATCCTATCGGTCCAGGCGGAAAGGTGCATGGCGTTGGAAATCTCAAGCCCTTTGATTCCTTCATTGCCCGGTGCCAGTAACGGAGTGCCTTTTAGGATGGCATCCACCCAATTGCTCATGATCCCCACGTGCTGGGTGGCTGTTCCCTTGACCGGGATCTCACATTTCCAATGTTCCGGTTCACCAAACCCGCCTTGATATTCCCGGTTGAACTGCCGTTCGGGAACGACCAGTCTCCAAAAGGTCAGTTTTTCATCTTCAATCACAATTTTGCCCCTGTCTCCGGTCACTTCAAAACGGTTGGTCCCCGGTGTCTCCCCGGTTGAAGTCACGAAAACTCCGGTAGCGCCGTTTTCGTATTCCACATAGGCTGTAACATCATCCTCAACCTCAATGGTATGGTACTTCCCGAACGCCATAAAGGCGCGGACCCGTTTCGGCATGCCGCAGGTCCATTGCCAGAGATCGAGTTGATGAGGGTCCTGGTTTAAAAGAACCCCACCGCCTTCTCCAGCCCAGGTAGCCCGCCAACCGCCGGAATCATAATAACTTTGGGAACGGTACCAGCTGGTAATAATCCAGTTAGTCCGTTTGATCTCGCCCAATTCCCCCTGGCGAATCAGCTCTCTTAACTTCTGGTAGATTGGATTGGTCCGTTGATTGTACATGATCCCGAAAACCTTGCCGCTCTTTGCCGCAGCTTCATTCATCTCACGGACTTGTCCGGTATATACGCCGGCGGGTTTCTCCACCAACACATGGAGGTTGTTTTGAAAACACCGGATTGCCATTCCGGGATGGTCATAGTGAGGCGTCGCAACGATCACCGCCTCGATGATCTTGGATGTTGGCGCGGCAAATCCGGCGGATCCGCTCCCCTTTTCAACATCCGCGCCAAACATCGCTTCCGGGGTCTCGAAAAGTTGCACCTTTTCCCCAAGGTTCTCCCGAGCCCACTTTAGGCGATCAGGTCTTGGGTCGCAGATCGCCGTGAGTTCAGCTCCGGGGATTTCTCCGGCTGCAATCTTTTTTGCATGATTGGTTCCCATATTACCCATTCCGATAATACCAATCCGTACTTTTTCCATGATGATGCCTCCTTGACCCTTAAATTTCCCCGATTACCTTCTGTAACGCCTCATAAGCAATCCTAAACTTGCCCGGTCCGTCAGTGGGAATGTCTTTGCTTATACTGGCCGCATTTCGTTCCAGCCCGGCAAAACCACGAAACTGCTGGAGATGGGGTTCCAGCGAGAGAAATCCGTAATAGCCCCGTTTGGTGAGTGCGGTTAAAATCTCCCTCACCTTACCGTCGCCATAACCCGAAGGCACGACGCTATGGTCGGATACCAAGGCGTCCTTGATATGCAGATAGATCACTTCATCCTTTAATAATTCAAACGCGTGGGGATAGGTTTCCACATTACACTGGACAAAGTTGGCCGGATCGAAGATCGCCTTTAGATAATTACAATTCATGGTCTTCAAAATGTCCAGGCAGCGTTCCGGTGTATCGCCATATATCTCTTTCTCATTCTCATGCAGCAAAATCAAGCCGCTCCCCGCCGCTGCATCAATAAAACTCTTCCAACGCCGCATCACTTCATCACGATACTTGGCGGGATCTTCCCTTGACGGGATGAAAAAACTGAACATCCGGATATAT
>DASVMB010000540.1:0-2882 GCA_036384575.1 Bacillota bacterium | reverse complement strand
TTGCCACCCTTTTTTATTTTATTGATATGGGAGGTAAACCATTCGACAGGTGCCTTTCCGATACCGCTTTATATATGTGCTCCCTTTTTTATTCTGATCTTGGCGATGGCCGTACTTCCCCAACTTTGGCCGGAGTTTTGGGAGCGGGATCTGAACAAATTGATGATCGCCGTACTCTGCGCGTTACCAATTGTTGTTTTTTTCGGCACCGGGTCATCACGGCAATTGGTGGCGGCGATTGACGAATACCTTGCCTTCATCGTCTTGATCGGCGCCTTATTCGTGATTACGGGGGGGATTGTACTGGAGGGGGATTTGCCGGGAACACCCGCGGCCAATACGATTTTTCTTCTGGTTGGGGCGGTCATTGCCAACTTTATTGGAACCACCGGCTCCAGTATGCTCCTAATCCGGCCCTGGCTGAAGATGAACTGTCAGCGCCACTATACAAGGCATCTCCCGGTTTTCTTCATCTTTTTGGTTTCCAACATCGGCGGCGCTTTGACACCGCTCGGGGATCCGCCGTTGTTTCTGGGGTATTTACGGGGCGTTCCATTTGAATGGAATCTGAACCTATTTCCCCACTGGGGGATAACAATCGCCTTATTGTTGACGACCTTTTATCTATGGGATACCCGATGTTTTAAAAGGGAACCCGAACAAATCCGAAAAGGCCTACGATTTCCTTTCCGGTTCTGCTCGATACGTATCACAGGTGCATTTAATCTATGGTTGTTATTAGCTGTCATTGCTGTAATATTGTTGCGGGTTATCACACCGTGGCGCGAGATGATTATGATCATGCTTGCTTTGATCTCTTTGGGCTTTACACCCGGCTCGTTACGTTCCAAGAACCGTTTCACCTGGCATCCTTTGATTGAGGTGGCAATGCTCTTTGCCGGGCTATTCATCACCATGCGGCCGGTGATGATGATCTTGGAAGCAAAGGGGGCGGCATTCGGTATCAACCAACCCTGGCAATTTTTCTGGCTCGTGGGCGGGTTGAGCTCCTTTTTGGATAATGCCCCTACCTACGCGACCTTTTTTGCCCTGGCGACCAATGTGACCCGGACGATATCGGACGGTTTCCCGGTAATCGCCGGAGTCCGCGGGGACCTATTGGTAGCCATCAGTTGCGGTGCAGTCTTTATGGGCGCCAACTCTTATATCGGTAACGGTCCGAATTTGATGGTCCGTTCGATTGCCGAAGCTCAAGATTTTGAAACGCCACAGTTCTTTGAGTATTTAGGGTACTCGTTCGCGATATTGGTACCGGTTTTCCTGGTCTTAACCGGGTTATTCTTCATTTAAGGTTACAATTCAGTTTCTCTATGAGGTGGTTTCCGATACGAATGCTTGCTACGTATCGGCTATTGAAAGGAGGTGATACCAGTGGACTGGTTTACTTGGGGAACAGTTATGGTAGTCGTTGCCATCTACCTTCTCTTTTTCCTGGCGGCCCGTCGGGCGGAGAAGGTAGTGGACGCAAAGGCCAAGATGGCACGTGCCGCCATGATGAAGTCAGGGGCCAAAGCAAGAAAGGCTTAAGGGAGAGTTGGCATTGAAAGCACTGAAACCGTGGTGGATACTGGTAATGATGCTGGGAGCCGTAATCATATTGGTTATGGGCTTAGTTGGCGCTACCCAAGATTCTTTTACCACCAACGTGGTTCCGGTGTGGTCAATTTTCTCCATGGATTCGGGCAGCTGGAAGACGATTTTATATCACCCCAAAGGGATGCCTGTCGATGAACCGGGGAAGTTACCGCAGATACCGAAGGAGTTTTATAAAGCTCATGAGATATCGGTATCATTTTGCATTGATTGGGAACGGCCAACCACCCCTCCGTGGGGGCAACCGGTGTTCATCAAACCGTTACGACAGCGATCGGGATTTTTTCAACCCGTCACGGCGATCATGCAGTTTTTCGTCTTTTATCAATGCGCCCGGAATCACTCTAAGGAGGAACCGTATGATCTATTCTGCAAATTTGTTCTATAAAAAAATTTATTCGATTTGGGTGACAGAATCTTGCATTGGGGTGTGGTTTGTGTTATAACTAATTTAGTTGTTTTACATATAAATGTAACCGGTTACAAAATTATATGCTAATTTTGCTGACTTATCTATTATATATATATGTAACTGTTTACATCAAATTGTTGAATGAGGTAAACGAAATGGGAGTAACAATTCGTGATGTGGCGAAAGCCGCTGAGGTTTCCGTAGCGACTGTTTCGAGGGTTCTTAATAATTCCCCGTCGGTTTCTCCAAATACATGTGAACGTGTAAAAAAGGCCATGAAGATGCTGGACTTTTTTCCAAACAGTATCGCCAAAAATTTTGCACAACAAAGTACCTTTACTGTTGCCTTGATTATTGATATCGATAAACCCACCTCATTTTTAAACCCATTTTTTCATGAAGTATTGGATGGTATTGAAAAAGTTGTGTACTCTCAAGGGTACTACCTTCTAATTGTCAATGCAAATACGATGGTTGGCAATGAAACGGCCTTGAGCCGTCTCATACTTGAAAAAAGAGTGGATGGCCTGATATTGCCTTCATCAATCCTGGAGAAAAATTTAATTGGAATGATGAAGAAAGATGAATTCCCGGTGGTGCTTATTGGTGAACCTGAAATGAAAGTAGACATTGACTGGGTGGATATCAATAATGTTTTAGCCGGGGAACAAGCTGTACGGCATTTAATTGAAAATTCCTACCGTAAAATAGCTTTTATGGGAGGAAATCCGAATGATCTTTTCTATAAAAACCGTTTGGCCGGGTATCAAAGCATATTAGAAAAAAGTGGTATCCAATATGATCCGGCAATAATTAAACCGGGGATTGATTCGAAAGAAAACGGCGCCAGACTGAT
>DASVMB010000539.1:0-8728 GCA_036384575.1 Bacillota bacterium | reverse complement strand
AATCGCCCGCGCCACCTCGGTGCGACCGGCACCCATCAGTCCCGCAAATCCAAGGATTTCTCCCTTCTTCAGGTTAAAACTCACATTTTTAATGGCACAGCCCCGGTTTAAATTTTTGACTTCAAGTACAATCTCCCGGCTGGCACCGGTTAAATCGGAATGAAAAGTCGCATAGATCTCTCGGCCCACCATCATGTTGATAATCTTATCAATCTCCGTCTCACGGGTAAGAACCGTGTCGATATAACGTCCATCACGCATTACCGTTACCCGGTCCGAGATCAGTTTTAACTCTTCGAGTCGATGGGATATGTAGATGATTCCCACTCCCTTTTCCCGGAGTTGACGGATAATGCGGAAGAGATCCGCGATCTCGGTTTCGGTCAGCGCCGCCGTGGGCTCATCCATAATCAACACTTCGGAATGATAGGATAGAGCTTTGGCGATCTCCACCATCTGTTGTTTGGCAACGGTAAGATTTGATACTTTAGTGCGCGGATCGATATGAAGATGAATCATCGCCAGTAACTCGTCGGTTCTTTGGTTCATCACTTTTTCATTAAGGAAAAATCCGATGCCTTGGCGCGGTTCGCGGCCGATAAAAATGTTCTGAGCCACGGTCAGATGGGGCATCAAATTGAATTCTTGATAAATAATGCTGATACCTAATTCCTGAGCCGCTTTAGGATTTGAAATCTCCGCTTCCTCGCCTTTGTAACAGATGCGGCCGGCATCTTTCCGATACACCCCGGTGAGCACTTTCATCAATGTCGATTTACCGGCCCCATTTTCTCCAACCAGAGCGTGTACTTCACCGGCGCGTAGTTCGAACCGGCATTGGCTGAGCGCATGGACACCCGGAAAGGTTTTTTCAATTCCCTCCATCATAACCAGAGCCTTATCCATATTGTCACCTCAAATTCCTAAGATTGAATCAGCAGGTGATTCGGGATCTTGTCTAAACGCTTCCATTGTTAAGAAGCAAAACAGTCAAATATGGGATTTCACTAAGTGGTGAGGGTTATTTACTCCCATACAGAGGGCCGAAATTGTTGCAAGCCCTGTAATCGGACCCCTCCGGATCCTTTGTTCCGAAAGCCCCCCAGACACTTGGCCGGAATATTCTTTCTTCCGGAACATTATGCATGGCGACGGGAATCCTCAACATCGCAGCGAGCGTAATCAAATCGCCCCCGATATGGCCGTAACATACGGCCCCGTGATTCGCGCCCCAATGATTCATCACCGAATATACATCCTTAAATGGACCCTGGCCGGTCAGATTGGGAACAAACCAAGTAGTAGGCCAGGTCGGATCGGTCCGCTTTACCAGTACGTCATGAACCCCGGCCGGTAATTGGGCGGTGTAGCCTTCTGTGATCTGAACCACCGGCCCTAAACCTTTTATGATATTTACCCGCGACATGGTAACCGGCATTCCGCCTCTGGTGGTAAACTCGGTCGAGAAACCGCCGCCCCGGAAATAACCGAGATTGGCATAGCGGAAGCTGGTTGCATCCAGGCACCGGCCGGCTTCCTCCGGAGTAATCTCCCAGAAAGGTTTCATAACCGGCTTACCGTCGCTCGTCTGTTGGCCGGTGCCGTCCAGGCATGTGGAACCGGAATTGATTAAGTGAATGAATCCACCGGCGACCGGACCGGTTAAACCAATACCGGTTACACGTCGCACCGCTTCCGGGCTCCAGTAGGTTCTGACATCCGAAAATATTTGGGCGGTATTGGTCAACAAATGCCCAAAGAGCATCGCCACCCCATTGAGACTATCGTTCTCGGTAGCCACCACAAAAGGTTCCCGAATCCCGTTCCAATCAAACGAGGAATTTAGGATGGTTTCCAAAAAATCGCCATTGGGAAAATGATCGGTCCATTGCCTCTGCCCTTGAAATCCAGACAAAATCGCGTTATGCCCCATGGCTTCCTCGCCGAAACCAAGCTCGGCCAGACGGGGATTGCCAATCATCAAATCCCTGGCGATCAAGGTCATCTTAACAACCGTTTCCCAGTCCTGATCTTTTTGGGCCCTGGGTACTTGTTGAGCGGTAGGGTTCGGATCCGGACCCTCCTTGCAGTTTTCTTTCACCCATTCCAAGCCGGATTCAAATTCCCGGGGGTCATAAATCCGCTCTTGCATTCTGCGGGTGAATTCGGACATGTCGATTGACTCATAACGCATACCCAGAGAGTTTTCAAAAAAGTCAGGGTCCCCGATGGAGCCGGCAATACCCATCGAAACCCCGCCCATGGCCAGATAAGATTTGCCGCGCATTTCCGCAACAGCTAAACCGGCCCGTACGAATTGCAAAATCTTTTCTTTCACATCGTCCGGAATCGAGGGATCACCGGCGTCTTGAACATCGTGACCGTATATTCCGAAAGCCGGTAATCCTTTTTGACTATAACCTGCCAGTACGGCCGCAAGATACACGGCACCCGGGCGTTCGGTACCGTTAAAACCCCAAACCGCCTTGGGGATAAAAGGATCCATATCCATTGTTTCAGCGCCATAACACCAACACGGAGTCACCGATAGAGAGACGCCTACACCTGCGCGGGCAAATTTTTCCGCAGTTTGAGCGGCTTCGGCAACGCCACCGATACAGGTATCTGCGATAACACATTCCACCGGAAGACCGTTTGGATATTTTAGATTTTCAGAAATCAACGCGGCAGCGGATTTCGCCATCTTCATGGTCTGCTCTTCCAAGGATTCCCTGACTCCCCGGCGCCGTCCGTCGATGATCGGCCGGATACCGACCTTCGGCAAGCTCCCCTGTAACCTGTGCTGATGTATATTGGTTTTCAAGTCATGCAAATTGCTCATTCTCTCTCCCCACCCTCATTAATTGTTTGATAAATTGCATAAAGCTAAAAATCGTCGATATTTAGTTGCACAGGACTTTATTCGGACCTATACCAACCGAATTACGAACATGCAATTCGCACTCTAAAATCATCTTGGCCGGAGCGATATTTTTCTGCTTCATCTGGCGCTGCAATAAATCCATTGCCATTTGCCCCATCAAATAGGCGGGTTGATTTACGGAAGTAAAAAAGGGATTTAATACGGAATCCGAGTCATTATCATCAAAACAAACAATCCCCATATCGCCGGGAACCGCTAAATTGGCTTTCTGTAAGGCAGTGGTTGCGCCGATTGCCAAAAAGTTATTGGCTGCAAATATGGCGGTGGGATGTAATGATTGTTCCAATAAAACCCGGGTGAGCCGAATACCGGTTTCTTTATTCGGCTTATCCCCATGTAGAATCATTCTTTCATCCAGCGGGATCCCGAATTTCTGCAAGGCCGCCCGGTAACCCTCAAACCTTTGCTGGTTGACAGAGTTTTCTTTTGGGCCCGAGATAAATGCGATTTGACTGTGGCCTAAGCCAATCAGATGCTCGACTAGCTTTTCAGCGCTGCGTTGGTTATCGGAAACAACAACATCGACTGCCAGCCCTGGAACCTCCCGGTCGACTAAAACCATGGGAATCTCTCTTTTGATAATCGACTTAAGATTTTTGGCTTTTGGGGATACCGGCGCAATAATTAACCCGTCAACCCGACGCTCCATAAACATTTGGATATAAGTCTGTTCTTTTTGAATCTCCTCATCGGTATTGCCAAAAATAACGGCAAGACCATTTTCACTGGATTTATCCTCAATTCCCCGCAGCAAAGTGGTAAAAAAATGATTGGTGACATCCGGAATAATGACTGCAATCGTGTTGGTGGTTTTTCGTACCAAGCTGCTGGCGTTACTATTGGGAATAAAATGCATCTCTTTTAGCAGGGCTTTCACTCGTTGCCGTGTTTCCTCCCGAACATAGGGATGGTTGTTGATGACTCTTGAAACGGTTGTAATTGAGACTCCGGCTTTTTTGGCAACATCATAGATGGTCATGGTCATTCTGCCTCATTTTTGAAAAGTATTTCAGAATATCAATAAATAATATTCCGGCAAACACAGGATATTCCAAAGAAAAAAGCATGAAACCCCTTTCATATATTCATTCGACGCGGGACAATTGTTCCCCTTTTCTGAAAATGATGAATTTTTGGTGCCCAATCAAGAAGGGTATCCATCTCGATAGAAAAAGCCGGGCATTTACGCCCGGCTTGATAATAATAGGCTTATTATTATTTCTTCTTAATCTCCTGATCCAGCATGGCCTGAACCTTGAGCGGCAGGCCGAAAAGATTGATGAATCCGGCGGCGTCCCTTTGGTCGTAAACCTGGTCCGCACCGAAGGTGGCCAGCTTCTCCTGGTAGAGCGAGTACGGCGACTTCCGGCCGACCGTCTGCACGCTGCCCTTGTATAGCTTGACCTTGACCGAACCGGTGACCCGTTCCTGAGTCTTATCGATGAAGGCATCCATGGCCGACTTGAGTGGAGTGAACCATTGCCCGAAGTAGACCAGTTCCGCATATCTACCGGCCAACTGCCCCTTGAAATGGAGCGTATCACGATCCAAGGTGATTGTCTCCAGAGCATGATGGGCCTCATACAGAATAGTCCCGCCGGGAGTCTCATAAACACCACGGGACTTCATCCCCACCAGCCGGTTCTCGACGATATCCACCCGGCCCACGCCGTGCTTCCCGCCAATCTCGTTCAGTTTGAAGATGAGCGCCACCGGATCATACCCTTGGCCGTTGATCGCCACCGGCTCACCCTTAACGAAATCGATGGTGATGATCTCCGGTTTGTCCGGAGCCTGTTCCGGGGCGACAGTATAGATGAACATATCGTTGTTATATTCGTTCCAGGGATCTTCGAGGATTCCGCCCTCATAACTGATATGCCAGAGGTTCCGGTCCATTGAATAAGGTTTCTCCTTGGTCACAGGCACCGGGATCCCCCGTTTTGCGGCATAGTCGATCTCCTCGTCTCGGGATTTGATATCCCATTCCCGCCAGGGAGCAATAATCTTGAGATCCGGTTTCAGGGCCTTAAAGGTCAACTCAAACCGGACTTGGTCATTGCCCTTACCGGTTGCGCCGTGGGCAACCGCATCGGCCCCTTCCTGGAGAGCGATCTCCACTTGCCGCTTGGCGATGACCGGGCGGGCCACAGAGGTGCCCATCAGATACTTTCCTTCGTAAACCGCCCCCGACTTAAGCATCGGAAAGATGAAATCACGGACCAGTTCTTCCTTGAGATCCTCGATGTAGATCTTGCTGGCCCCGGTCTTGATAGCCTTCTCCTTGAGGGGATCCAGTTCCTCCCCCTGGCCGACATCGGCGGCGTAGGCGATAACTTCGCAACCATAATGTTCCTTAAGCCAGGGAATGATGATCGAGGTATCCAGTCCCCCCGAATACGCCAGCACTACCTTTTTGACCTTTGAATCCATCAATTAACCTCCCGCTTTATCCATAGTTTATTTAAAAAAGGGTAAAAAGCTAAGTGTAGAGTGAAAGGTGAAACAAAACCGGAAACTTTTTCGAAACTTCACACTTCACAATTCAAACTTTTGGCGGGGTAAGGATCTAAACGAATTCAGTCAGCACCTTTTTGAGGATCTCAAGCCCTGCGTCTAGATCTTCCTGTTCAATATTCAAAGCGGGCAAAATCCGGATCGCAAGCTCGGTGACGGCATTTACGATCAACCCTTCTTCAAGGCATCGTAGAGCCACCGGCTTACTGGGAACCTTCAACTCCAAGGCCAGCATCAATCCCAAACCACGGTACCCTTGAATAACGGGCAACTCTTGCCGCCACTTCTCCCAAACCGCCTGAATATATTGGCCTTTTTCAATAACCTGTCTCATGAGCCCGGGCGTCTGCAAAAGTTCCAAAGTGACCAGACCGGCAGCAAAAGCCAGACCGCCTCCACCAATGGTCGTACTGTGATCGCCGGGTTTAAAGACATCCGCGTCTTCATTGACTAGCATGGCGCCGCAGGGCACCCCGCCCCCCAGACTCTTGGCGATAGTGATCACATCCGGTCTGAACCCGTAATGTTCGTAAGCGAACATCTTCCCGGTCCGTCCCAATCCTGTCTGGACTTCATCCACCATGAAAAGGATCCCGCGCTTTTGACAAATCTCGCGTAAGCCCTTGATAAAACCGGGATCCGCCGGATTGACTCCGCCCTCTCCCTGAACCAGTTCGATCAGGATGGCGCAAGTATTATCGTCAATCTTCGCTTTCCAGTCCTCCAAGCTGTTAAAGTCGGCATGGACGATGCCGGGAACGATGGGCAGAAAATTCTCCTGATACTTTGGTTTACCGGTAGCGGAGAGGGCCCCGTAAGTCCGGCCGTGAAATGAATTCTTGGCCGTCACGATCCCGTTTCTCCCGCCCAAAGTTTCCCTACCGTATTTCCGGGCTAGTTTAATGGCTGCCTCGTTGGCCTCGGCGCCGCTGTTTCCGAAGTAAACCCGGTGAAAACCGCTGAGCCGCAGCAGCTCCCGGGCCAACTTAATCTGGTCCTCCAGATAAAAATAGTTGGAAACATGGACGATCCGTTCCGCCTGAGCGGCTATAGCGGCAGCAATTCGCGGCTCACTATGGCCGAAGTTATCCACGGATATCCCTGTCAGAAAGTCGATGTACTCCTTGTCATCCGCGTCCCAAACCCGGGAACCCTTGCCCCGATTGATCACGATCGGAAAACGCCCTACGTTATTCATAATCGCCTCTCGGGCGACCGCAACCCATTCCTCGTTAGTCATTGCCAACCCCCCTACTCTACCACCATGGTACCGATACCGCGATCGGTCAGGATCTCAAGTAACATCGAATGCAATTGACGGCCATCAATGATGTGGGTCCGGTTGACTCCGCCCCGGAGCGCGGTGATACACGCCTCAACCTTGGGAATCATTCCGCCCTCGATCTGACCGCCGTCGATCATTTCATGCGCCCGGTTGATACTAAGGGCTGAAATCAGACTGTCTTTCCTGTTATAATCCTCGAAGATCCCCTCCACATCGGTGAGCATAACCAATTTCTCGGCCTTGAGGGCAGCGGCAAGCTCTCCCGCCGCAGTATCCGCGTTGATGTTATAGCTTTCGCCATCCGGGCCCACCCCGATGGATGATATCACCGGTATGTATCCGGATTCGATTAGCTGATTCAAAATGTTCGTATTGATCCGGACCACTTCACCCACATAGCCAATATCGGGGATAGGGCCGCTAAAGCCGGCCGACATAGTAGGCGTCGTCTTTTGGGCCTCCAACAGTTTGGCATCCTGACCCGATAAACCCACCGCCTTGCCTCCCAACCGGTTAAGCTGGGCGACGATGGCCTTGTTCAACTTACCCGCCAATACCATCTGAACGATCTCCATCGTCTCGGCGTCGGTAACCCGGAGTCCCTGGACGAACTGGGATTCCTTTCCGATTCGTTTCAGCATCTGGTTAATCTCCGGGCCGCCTCCGTGGAGCACCACCGGATTGACCCCCAGAAATTTGAGAAGCACGATATCCTGGAATACCCCAAGTTTCAACTCCTCATTGATCATGGCATTACCGCCGTATTTGATGACAAAGGTTTTCCCGTAATAAGTCCGGATATAAGGAATCGCCTCAACCAGAATCTCCGCTTTGGCTATTAAACTCTCCACCCGCAGCCCACTCCCATTTATATAAAGTCGAAAGTCCTAAAGACTAAAGTCTTAAAGTCTGAAGTCTATAGTCTAAAAGCAACTCACCCCCGACCCCTCTTTTTCTGAAAAGAGAGGTCGCGTTAAAACACGGCGTAGAGTCATACTGAAAGTAACAGGTGACGCGGGGTGAGTTGCCCCGCGTCCCGCAGGGACGCGACGCCTCATGCCTCACGCCTGTTGCCGCACACCCCTCGGGCGCGCTTACGTCCGGTAGCTCCCATTGATCTTCACATAATCATAACTCAAGTCGCAGGTCCAGACGCTTGCAACGGCGTCACCCATACCCAAATTAATCCGGATTAAGATCTCCTTTTGCTCCAGGATCCGTTTGGCCTCGGCCTCATCGAAGGCCACACCGATTCCATTTTGACAAACCAGAAGCCCACCCAGGTAAATCCGGATCTTTTCCAGATCAATCTGCGCTCCGGAATAACCCGCCGCAGCCAGGATCCGGCCCCAATTTGCATCTTCGCCAAAGAGTGCGGTCTTCACCAGATTGGAGGTGGCCACGGATTTGCCGATCCGGAGTGCCGCCGCTTCGGAAGAAGCTCCTTCGGTCCGTACTTCCACTAGTTTGGTTGCGCCTTCACCATCTCTGGCAATCATCTTGGCAAGGTTCAGGCAGACCTCGGTTAAACCTTCCAGAAATAATTGATAATCCGGTCCATCAGTGTTTATCTCCGGGTTACCGGCAAGTCCGTTGGCCATGATAAATAATGAATCATTGGTGCTGGTATCCCCGTCCACCGTGATCCGATTGAATGAATAATCTCCGGCGCTTCGTATTGCCCGAGCAAGCATCATCCTGTCGATGGCAATGTCGGTAGTGATGAATCCGAGCAACGTGGCCATGTTGGGATGAATCATCCCCGACCCCTTGGCCATTCCGCCGATCCGGACCTGTTTGCCGCCGAGAGCAAACTCGACCGCAACTTCTTTGGGAAAGGTATCGGTGGTCATAATGGCCTGGGCTGCGGCCCCGCCTCCCTCGGCCCGAATGAACCCCTTGTCTTTCAGGGCAGCTTGAATCTTAGTCACCGGTAACTCGACGCCGATCACTCCGGTGGAGGCCACTAAAACCTGTTCCGC
>DASVMB010000538.1:0-2580 GCA_036384575.1 Bacillota bacterium | reverse complement strand
TTGGTGGGAGTGGTACTGGAATCCCGGAAGTTTTCCCAAATCACCAAGGTTTACGGTGCTGTCCACGGAGTTCGGGGAATCATTGAAGAGGATTTCCTGGACCTGACTCAGGAAACCACCCATAATCTGGAGCAAGTTGCCATTACCCCTTCGTCGGCATTGATGTCCACCCGGGATAAACCTGATGAAAAGTATTGCAAGGAAATCTTTGAGGTTTTTAAAGCCCATGATGTACGATACTTCTTTTATATCGGCGGAAACGATTCGGCCGACACGGTCCGAATCGTCAACGAGCAAGCCGAATCGTCCGATTACGAGTTTCGGGCGATCCACATCCCCAAGACCATCGATAATGATCTGGTCATCAACGACCATACCCCCGGGTACGGTTCGGCGGCCCGATTTGTCGCTCAGGCGACAATGGGCGTCAATCTGGATAACCGTGCCTTGCCCGGTGTCTATATCGGCGTAGTGATGGGCAGAAACGCAGGCTTCCTGACTGCTGCTTCTTGCATCGCCCAGAAATACCCGGATGACGGGCCGCATCTGATCTATCTTCCGGAACGGGCGTTTAGCATGGACAAGTTCACCAGGGATGTGAAACAGGTCTATGATCGGTATGGCCGTTGCGTAGTTATGGTTTCTGAAGGTATCTCCGACGAACAGGGTAATCCGATCATCACCCACCTGGTGGATAATGTGGAGAAGGATGCCCATGGCAACGTACAGCTCTCGGGCACCGGAGCCTTAGGCGATCTACTGGCTCATTACATCAAAGAAAAACTCAACATCAAGCGGGTCCGCTCCGATACATTCGGTTACCTGGAACGTTCCTTCATCGGTTGCGTATCGGATGTCGATCAGCAAGAAGCCCGTGAAGTGGGAGAAAAGTCTGCCCAGTTCGCTATCTGGCATAACCTTGACGGATCAATCACCATTCACCGCACCGGCTATTATTCGGTGGATTATAAGCTTTCGCCTCTGGCGGAAGTGGCTGCCAAGACGAAAAAGATGCCGGATGAGTTCATCAATGCGGAGGGCAATCATATAACCGACGCCTTCAAGTTTTACGTCCGCCCGCTACTCGGGTCGGGTTTGCCCACCTTCGACCGGCTCCGTGCGCCCGAGGCACCCAAAATTTTGTACAAAGATAAAAATAAGAAGTAACGGGTTAAAAGAACCGGGCCTGATTCGGCCCGGTTTTTTTTATGGATTGATCGTTTGAATGGAATAGAGGAAAATTCCAAGCAAAGAGGAATCTTTAGATATCTCCGTTTCCGCTCATCCATGATTTGATTTTTCATGCCCGGAGGTGCCTTCTTTGGACAGCGTAGATTTTAGCAAATTGGTAAAAAAAAGCGAAGCTTTATCATGTGTGATGCTTACCGGGAGCAATGCCCTCAATCAGTCCGCTCCGGACGACGCGGAACTGGCGCGGGAGATCATCGCGCTGGCCAACAATGGTGATCCCGGATATATCCTGATCGGAGTTTCCAAGGATGGATCCGAATTTTTCGATGTTGCCAATCCGGCGCTTACCGATCAGGGGCTTCAGGAGTTTTGCGAACGTTACATCGATCCCGTCCCGCAGGTCCGGTTGGAACGATGTAAGTGGGAAGATGCCGCTGATGAAGATCTGCGGGGGATCACCATGGTGGTTATCACCGTTGGTCCCCAATGGCAGCGGTGCTTCAGATTCAACCGGGATATCATAGATTTTCGTGTGGAATGTTGTCATCGAAAAAACGAAGTCTGGATTCGCAGGGATACGGAGAACGGTTCAGCAGTAACAGTTCCCGCCACGCCCGAAGAGATCAAGAATTTACTCGAAGCGAAAGTTAAGCCCGCGCCTCGGGTTCCGAGAGGGACCTACAAGGACTATACCCATCTACCCTTTGATATACTGCTCGCCGACATTCTTGATGAATTAGATGAGGCTGTGACAAAGATCGGCGGCAAACTTGTGAGTGATAAGGACCCGTTTAGTAGGGAAAATGGATCTCTCTGGCACCATTTGGTACTTCCCGTAAATGGGTATCCGATGGTACTTCGGCTGTTGGTGATCGAAAAATGTGTCACCAAGAATGATTATGAAATTTTCTGCAGGCGTTTTCTTACTTTACAGCATGGGGTACTGCTCATTGCCTTGGGAGAGATCAAACCCGATGTTTTACCCGGTGTACCGGTCAAGGTTGAAGAGTCCTGGGGCTGTTTTTTTACCGGGCCTTACCTGCATCTCGGCCTAAGAATGTACAATCTGGAAATGCCGGTACCGCGTGATTTGGAGGAAAAGTTGGGTGATCCGGATTCAATGGGTTTCGCACTGGCAAAGATCACCGGCAACCGGGATTTACGTAAGAAACTGGAAGCACTCTTGGCAACCTTATCGGAACGTCAGGACTATCAACAATTGGTTCGGGCCAATCAGATCCGGATCAATGCAATTCTCTCTTGGTACCTCAAGGAAAGCTGTCCACGCAAGGCTGATAAGAGCTTCATTCCCAAGCAGTTATTGGCGAATGAAATTTGGGAACCCAAGCGATACGGGAGGGTTCTTCTTATCCGGCAACCGGAACTGAC